>CAZHLB010000189.1:0-9883 GCA_964533005.1 uncultured Saprospiraceae bacterium | reverse complement strand
CGGCTCTTTCTGCCCCCGGAACACCACTGACTTCTCGTCCTGTGTGCAGTACACAATTTCAATCTTCGAAAAATTCAGGGAAAAAGAATCCGTCGGAACGCCGCTGCTGCCACCCGTTTGGTAACTCGAAACCATGCAGTCCGACAGCGTAATCACGTAGTATTCCTGCTGCGTTCCGCCCTGCTTGCGCACAAAAAGCTTGGCAGAAGCGATGTGTTTGCCGCTGGCACAAGTTTTTGCCAACTGCGGGGAAGCCTTGTCAGTCTTCTTCATGAAGTTAAAATCTTGCATTGACACTTTGCCGGAGCCCATGCCGCCGCCGTGCGAAAGCGAACCTGCATTGGTCTCGCCCCAGCTCCAGGATTCGACCTCAAGTGTGCCGCCTTTCGACTCACCTTCAATGCCTTCGATTTCGAGGAAAGCATCAAAAGCAGCGGGGGAAGTGGCTTCGATGGGTTTGGAAACGGACATGGGTTTGTGCTGGCGCTTGGCTTCAATTTGAGCGAAAAGGAAATTCGGAAGGCTCAGGACTGCGAAGAAGAGGACGAGGTTGATGGACATTTTCATGATGATAAAATTGTTTGCGCTCCTCTTGCCATCCGTTGCGGGCGAAACCGTTCACCTATTGAAGGAAAGCAGTTTCACCGGCGGCGTTTGGCGAAAGAAGCAATGAGAAAAAATTGAAGTTGAATGCGTTGAAATGATGTGTCGGGAGGAGGAAAAATGTGCCCAGAAAGGGGGAGGCTTTTTTCTTGTTGAAAGAGACCTTTCCGAAAGTTTGAAACTTTCGGAAAGGTGGCTCGCCGGGAAGTAGGAACACACCTTTCCGAAAGTTTCAAACTTTCGGAAAGGTGTGCATCAAAAACCTACCTGCCGCCTTGATAAATCACCCGCTTTTCCCCTTGCTGGATTTGGGAAAACTCGACTTTCGTAAAGTTTATCGAGATAGATTCCATCGGCCGGTCGCTGCTGCTGCTGCTACCGCCGCCAATTTGATAGCTCGTCACCATACAGTTTTCCAGTTCATATTGCATGTAAGTCTGCTGGTCGCTGCCTGCCTTGCGGCACACGATGATTGCCGAAGGGAAGTGTGTGCCGTTGGCGCAGGCTTGCAGCAGTTTGGGCGTGGCTTTGGCGACTTTCGCTACGAAATGAAAGTCCTGCATGGACACCTTACCCGCACCGCCGCCGCTGCCGTGACCAAAATTGTTGGGGCTGAGAGCGCCGAGTTGAACGGAGTTTAACTCAATCCATTTCTCGCCACCGGCACTGGTAGCTTCGCCATCCACGCCTTCGAGTTTGAGGAAATAATCAACGGAAGAAGCCGTCCCGCCGCCTCCGCCGCCTGCCTGCACGAGCGTTCCGCCGGTGTTGGCGTTCATGCCAACATCATTCGGATTGCCACCTTGCACCTCGTCGTCGCCGCAGTCAATCAGCTTGAGCAAGCGCAGGTGCTTCTTGAATTGCCGCAGGATTTTCTGGATTTCCTTGTTGTTTTTGTGCTTCTTAATCAGTTCATCCAGCTTTTCGCAAGCGCCTTTTTTCACGGCGTCGGCGTCGTCGGGGTTGTCTTCGCCCAGCTTTTTGACGGCGTCGGCGAAGTCTTCCGTGATGGCTTTTTTAGCGCCTGAGTTCTCTACGTCTTCGGCATAATCCTTGGCCTCCTTGTTGATTTTTTCTGCCTGTTTCGTGCCGTCGCCGGCGTAGGTGAAACTGGGCGAGAACAAAGCTGCGGCGAGGAAAAACAGCGGCAGCAGGCAGGTTTTGGAGATGTTCGAGAATGCTTTCATGACTTTTTTTGATTGTGCCTTTCCGGCTTGCCGGGAGCAATCGCACCCTGCAATTGCTTTCGGCAAGCAGCAAAAAGGCGGTGAAAAATTGATTTAGATTGACCTGACGATGGGGTGTGTTTTGGTGGAAAAAAATGTACCCGGCTGGAGAAGATTTTTTTGATGCGCTGTTGCGGGAGACTATTATGAACATTAGCTCAACCCCAACATTTACTGGAAAAGCAACTCAAAAAAAGAAGGCATGAAAAGCACTTGGCAAAGCAAAAACTTCACCCCCAACGGCAAAGGCGGGATGCTCAAAATCGGCAAAGACGAGGTGCGCCTGACCAACCTCGACAAGCTCTATTTTCCCAAAAAGAACCTGACCAAAGGCGATTTGCTGGACTATTACATCCAAGTTTCCGACTCCATTTTGCCGTACCTGAAAAACCGTGCGCAGTCGCTGCACCGCTATCCCGACGGGGCGGCGGGCAAGGATTTTTTTCAAAAAGACATCAATTTCAAACTGCCCGCCTACGCCGAAACCGCCCGTTTTTTCTCGGAAGGTGCTGGCAAAGACATTGACTGGCTCGTCTGCAACAACCTCGAAACCCTGCTTTTCATGGTCAACCTCGGCACCATCGAAATCAATCCCTGGAACTCGACCATCCAAAAGCCAGACCACCCCGACTACGCCGCCATTGACCTCGACCCTGGCGACAAAACGACCTTTTCCCAACTGGTCGAAACCTGCCTCGCCTGCAAGGAAATCCTTGATTCTGCTGACATTCCAGCCTACTGCAAAACCTCCGGCAGCCGGGGTTTGCATATTTTCATTCCGCTCGGCGGCAAGTACGACTACGACCAGGCGAGGGATTTTGTGCATCGCCTGATGCTGCTCGTGCATCAGCGCCTGCCAAAAATCACCAGCCTTGAACGCAGCCCCAACGAGCGGCGCAGCCAGATTTACCTCGATTGGCTGCAAAACAAACAGGGGCAAACCCTCGTCGCTGCGTACAGTGCCCGCCCTCGTGAAAACGCAACTGTTTCTACGCCACTGCACTGGCGGGAGGTGAACGAGCAATTGAAAATCACCGATTTTACGATTGAAACGATGCCGGAGCGGCTGAAAAAAGAAGGGGATTTGTGGAAGCCGGTGCTTGGCAAAGAGGTGGCTTTGGAGAAGGTTCTTGAAAAGTTGATGAGGTAGATGCCAAGGCAGTATTTGCAACTACTTGCCAAAAAATTACCTTTGGAAAAAAAAATCGCCGAATCATGTTTAAGGTTAAAGAAGTTCCCATTCATCATCCAGACTACGACAAATATCCTTCAAGCGACGGTGAACTCATGGCTGAAACTACACGACATGCACGATGGATAAAAACCATAGACGGGAATGTGAGAGCATTGACCGAAGGTCAAGACATTTTCGTCGCATCCGACCTGCTTTGGTATCCGGTCGAGGGGCGGGTTAACATCTGCAAAGCCCCCGACGTAATGGTGGCAATCGGGCGACCCAAAGGCGACCGGGACACTTACCTGCAATGGCTTGAAGACAACGTAGCGCCACAGGTGGTCTTCGAGATTTTTTCGAGAACCAACCACCGGCGCGTCAACAAGGAAAATTTGCTGGAATTCTACACCAAGTATGGCGTGCAAGAATATTATATCTACGACCCAATCCGGAATACTTTCACAGTTTACCTGCGCCAGGGCGACAAGCTGACCCGGCTGGAAGGCTTGCAAAAATGGGTAAGCCCCTTGCTTGGCATTCGCTTCGAATGGAGCGAAAAGTCCTTTGAAATCTACCGACCCAACGGCGAGCGTTTCCTGACTTTCGAGGAATTGGAGCGGGAAAAAAAATATCTGGAAAGGAAAGCCTCCGAAACGGAGAAACAATTAAAAATAGCTTGGCTGGAAACGGAAACCGAAGTGCAAAAAACGAAAGATGCGGAACGGAAAGCCGCAGCCGAAGCGCAGCGTGCCGAAACAGAAGCGCAGCGTGCTCAAGCTGCTGAAAACCGCCAAAGGCTTTTGGAAGAAAAACTCCGGGCTATGGGCATTGACCCGAACGCTATTGGCGGCTAAGAAATGCCACTTGAAAAAGCAATGAGGTTGATTTTGCTCCAAAATCAACCTCATTTACCCTTTCAACTTTATCCACTCTAATTTCAGTGTTGCAGACTTTTGCACCAAAATAATGAGGGCGCTTGTACTTGCACATCCGTCCAATCTGCTCGCCTCGCATTTACCAACCTCCCCCTCCCATCATTCCAGATTTTCTCAATCCGCTCAGTTTGAATGACTTTATCGTGATGAAAAAACACAAAAATTGCCGCATGACCTTCCTGCTGCTGTTGCTGTCGGGAAGCCTCCAACTCGTTGCTCAAACGGAAATTCAATTGGCGCAAACCTTTCTCGAAGCACATGCCGAGGAGTTGGGTTTGCAACCGGGCGATTATGCCTGCCTGCAATTGCAGAACCATTATCAAAGCAGCCTGAGCCAGGTGCAACACTATTATTTTAGCCAATGCCACCAGGGTATTGGAGTGCATCGGGCGGTTTTAAACCTTCATTACAAGGCTGACGGCGAATTGCTGACTTGGGGCAATCGCTTCGTGCCTGACCTGGCATCCAAAATTCAGGGTACGACACCTGTCCTTTCTGCGGCGGAAGCGGTGGAAGCGGCTGCCGAACAATTTGGATACCCGTTGCCGGATACCCTCATCGTGAAATCTTCGGAAGGCGGCGCTGCGCAGGCGGTCGTGTTTGACAAGGGCAATTTGTCGGTGGAAGACATTCCCGTGCGGCTGAAATACCAACTCACGAAAGACGGCTCGCTGCGCCTCGCCTGGGATTTGAGCATTCAGGAGCACAGCGGTGCGCATTGGTGGAGTCTGCGGGTGGATGCGCAAAACGGGGAGATTTTGGACGCCAACGATTGGGTCATAAGTTGCGAATTCGGCGAACCGCATTCTGCGGAAGAGCATCATTTGCACGAGTTGCGGGAACAGTCTGAGGAACTCCATTTGCCTGTAAATCCAGTCATGGCAGGCGTTTACAACGTCTATCCCGAACCGGTGGAAAGCCCTTCGCATGGCGGCAGGCAACTGATTACCGACCCGGACGACCCGATTGCTTCTCCCTACGGCTGGCACGACACCAACGCGGCGGCAGGCGCAGAATACACGATTACCAGGGGCAACAACGTGTATGCCCAATGGGACAACGACAACAACAACAACACTTTCGGCTTTGCGCCGGACGGCGGTTCGGGGCTGGTTTTCGATTTTCCAATTGACCTTACCCAAGCGCCTTCCACTTACATCAGCGCCGCCATCACCAACCTTTTTTATTGGAATAACCACATGCACGACTTCGCCTACGCTTATGGTTTCGACGAGGCAAGCGGCAATTTTCAGGTGAACAACTACGGAAACGGCGGCTTGGGCAGCGATGAAGTGATTGCGGACGCCCAGGATTCCGGCGGCTCCAACAACGCCAATTTTTCCACGCCGGTAGATGGCAACCGCCCCAGGATGCAGATGTATTTGTGGAACTATACCAGCCCTCAGCGGGATGGCGACCT
Organism: uncultured Saprospiraceae bacterium; assembly: GCA_964533005.1. Lineage (GTDB taxonomy): Bacteria > Bacteroidota > Bacteroidia > Chitinophagales > Saprospiraceae > UBA6168. Next base: position 4,525 of record CAZHLB010000189.1, on the reverse strand, counting down.
CGACAACGGTATCATTGCCCACGAATATGGACATGGCATTTCCACCCGCCTGACCGGGGGGCCCGCAAATAGCGGCTGCCTGAACAACGAAGAGCAAATGGGCGAAGGATGGAGCGACTTTTATTCCTTGATGACGACTATGGAGACAGGCGACATGGGCACGGATAGCCGGGGCATCGGAACTTACGTTTTGGGACAGCCGCCAACGGGCAATGGCATTCGCCCGACGCCTTATTCTACGCTGATGTCCGTCAATCCAACCACGTATGGCGACATTGGCGGGTTGGCAGTTCCGCATGGCGTGGGGTATGCGTGGTGCACGATGATTTGGGAAGTCACCTGGGGACTTATTGCGGAACATGGGGTGACAGACGGATTCGACATCACCATGAATTTGATAACCGAAGGCATGAAGCTTCAGCCTTGCAGCCCTGGTTTTGTGGATGGCAGGGATGCCATTCTCGCAGCAGACGTGGCGCTTTATAACGGAGAAAATGCTTGCATCATCTGGACGGCATTTGCCAAGCGGGGATTGGGTTTCAGCGCAGACCAGGGCAGCAACGACAATGCAGGCGACGAAACGGAGGCATTTAACATGCCGCCTGCTTGCGTAATGGATATCCAGCCTCCCTTTGTGAGCATTTGCAAACCGGATAACGCAGTTTACACCATCACCGTTGGCGCAAACAATGGCAACGTGACCTTGACGCCGCTTTCCGGCGTGCCGCCGGGCGCTACGGTTAATTTCTCCGTCAACCCAGTCCCATCGCCCGGCTCAAGCACGATGACGATAAGCAACCTCGCTTCCGTCACGCCCGACACTTACTTGATGAGCATTGAAGGAGCAGGTTCGGATACGACGGTTACCGTGCAGGCGAGGTTGAAAGTCCATGAAATAGGGCCCGCCGTACCTTCCCTCTCCTCGCCTGCAAACAATGCTACGGGCATCATTTTGTCGCCTACGTTGACTTGGTCTGCAGACGTCGGTGCGGATAGTTTCACGGTGCAAGTAGCTTCCGACGCTGCTTTTACCACCATCGTGGCATCCAGCGTTCGGAGTTCAAACAGTTACCAGGTGCAGCCCCAGCTTACTTCGCTGACGCAATATTGGTGGCGGGTGAAAGCGGAGAATGCCTGCGGGGAAACGGCTTATTCGGCAGTATCTACTTTTACCACAGCCTTCGTCATCTGCGTGACCCGGTCTAGCCCGAACGTTCCCATCACCATTCCGTCCAACGCTCCAGCCACCGTGAATTCTCTTTTGAATATGCCCATTCAAGGCACAATTCAGGACGTCAACGTAAAAACACTGAACATCACCCATACCTGGATTGACGACCTGGTCATCAGCGTAAAAAGTCCAGCCAACACTTCGGCGATAGTGATGAACCGCCCGTGCGATTCTGAAAATAACATCCTGACTAACCTCGACGATGAAGCTTCCAGCGCAACGTATCCATGCCCGCCGACGAACAGTGGCACCTACATTCCTTACGCTCCGCTATCAGCTTATGACAATCAAAGCCCCCTGGGTCCCTGGACGCTGACAGTTCAAGACCTCTATGCGCAGGACGGCGGCAGCATCGTAGGCTGGGGATTGGAAGTTTGCTACATCCCGGCGGCGACCTGCGGCAGCACTTTTTACGATTCCGGCGGTCCGAGCGCCAATTACCAAAACAATGAAAATATCACCTGGACGCTTTGCGGCGACTTGCCCGGACAGATTGTAACCGTTGATTTCAACACCTTTTCGATTCAGAATAATTTCGATTTTTTGAAGGTCTATGACGGAGCGAATGCGAGCGCACCCTTGATTGCAACATACACCGGCACAACTGTTCCGGCGCCTGTAACTGCTACTTCTGCGAGCGGCTGCCTGACTTTCGTTTTCACTTCCAATGGTTCTACCAATTCTTCGGGATGGAATGCGGACGTCACCTGTTGCACATCCACCCCGGAAATCTGCAACATGGCGGACGATGACTGCGACGGGCAAATTGACGAAGGCGTCATTCTGACTTTTTACCAGGACAGCGACAGCGATACCTACGGCAACCTTGACTCGACGAGCACCGGTTGCACCGCCCCGGCAGGCTATGTTTCAGACAGCACCGATTGCGACGACGCCAATTCCGCCATCCATCCCGGCGCTGCGGAAACTTGCAATTTGGTGGATGATGACTGCGATTTAGCAATTGACGAAGGCGCTCAACTGACCTTTTTTCAGGATAGCGACGGCGACATGTTTGGCAACTTGTTGGCGACGACGCTTGCCTGCACCGCACCGGCAGGCTACGTTTCAGACAATACCGACTGCGACGATGCCAATTCCGCCATCCATCCCGGCGCTGCGGAAACTTGCAATTTGGTGGATGACGACTGCGATTTGGCAATTGACGAAGGCGTTCAATTGACCTTTTTCCAGGACAGTGACGGCGATATGTTTGGCAACCTGCTGGCGACGACGCTTGCCTGCGCCGCACCGGCGGGTTACGTTTCTGACAACACCGACTGCAACGACACCAATGCAGCCATCTATCCTGGCGCTGCGGAAACTTGCAATTTGGTAGATGATGACTGCGATTTGGCAATTGACGAAGGCGTTCAACTAACCTTTTTTCAAGACAGCGAGAGCGATAACTACGGCAACCCTTCGGCGACAACGCTTGGCTGCGCTGCACCGGCAGGATACGTTTCAGACAACACCGATTGCGACGACACCAATGCCGCCATCCATCCCGGCGCTGTGGAAACTTGCAATTTGGTGGATGACGACTGCGATTTAGCAATTGACGAAGGCGTTCAACTGACCTTTTTCCAAGACAGTGAGAGCGATAACTATGGCAACTCTTCGGCGACAACACTCGCCTGCACCGCACCGGCAGGTTATGTTTCAGACAACACCGACTGCGACGACACCAATGCCGCCATCCATCCCGGCGCAACTGAAATTTGCAACAACCTCGACGACGATTGCAGCGGTGCGCCGGAAGCCGTTTCCAATACCTGGACGGGCGCAGGCGACGGCGTCAACTGGTCAGATGCGAGCAATTGGAGTGATGGAATTGTGCCGCTGACTTGTCAGGATGTAGTCGTGCCGGCGGGCTTCAACGTGGTGGTGCCAGTCGGTTTCGAGGCGGTTGGCAGGACGCTCGACGTGCCGGTGAGCGGGCAGATTGAAGTGCTGGGGACGATGGTGATTCAGAATTGAGTGGAACGTGCAGGCTGAAAACGAAAGCGCCGGTGAGGTTACCTCACCGGCGCTTCCGTTTGTTGAATTTTATTTCATCGTTACGAAACGCCATTCCCGGAATGCGCCAATTCCAATACCGGCGCAATTTGTTCCACTGCAATAGATTGGGCAGCCGTTTCCAAAGCCGTCGCTGGCGTTCCTTCTTCTTCTTCTTCTTGCCGGTGGCGGATACCACTCCTGTAATTGCGCCGGGCATTTTCATAAGCCGCAAAAAACAGCGGCTCGTCGTCTTCCAAACCCTTCATGGCCCCATCCATTTGCTCGTCCAGCAAGGCATTGGCTTGGGCGACCTTGTTCTTTATATCAGCCAGGAGGGTCTTGTTGTTGACCTTGTTGGTGCGGGGGTCGAGTTTGATGGCATCGAATTGCGTCAAAGTAGTTTGTGCATTGGAGAGTTTTTCCGCCGTGAAGTTGTAGTCGAGCAATGGGGCAGCGTGTTTCTGAGCAATGTCGAGCAAGGCGGAAGCAGTGGAAACGAGGTCGTTGTCTCGCATCGTTATGAGCGCAGACTTGCTGAAATCGCATTGGCTACGCAGGCTCAGGTCACTGATTTTCTTGCCGTAAGACTTGAGAGCGCCACAAATGGCGCTAACTCGCAAGCACAACAATACCTTCAATGCCTTTTTTTGTTTCGCATTGCTTTCCTTGTTTGCTTTCAGCGATTTTTCCAAGCTTTTGATTTCCACTACTATCGTTTGAAAAGTGGTAAAGTCTTCCTGCAAAGCAGGCACTTTGGTGATGATGGGCAGGTTGCCCGTGCAAATGGCAATCACTGTGTCGAACATGGATTGTTTGTCAGAAATTCTCTTGCTCATGGATGGGAGGATTGGGTGAAGCAGGCTGGAAAAAGTGGTGGGCGTTTTTTCGAAACTGCGGTTGATGGTGAATAGACTATGTATTTGTGTTAACAATAAATGAGCCAAATTACAGATAGCAAGGTAAGGATGATTTGAGGCTTTGTAATCAACTTGCTTGTTTTACCAGATGGACACATGTTTACCTGTCGGTAATCAATTCCACTCTTTCATTTCAACCCCTGCTTCTGCGCATGATGGTTTGCAACCTTCACACCTGCGCACTACCTCAAAGCTAAAGCCCTTTTTGCATTTCGAAGATAGCAGTTCAGCTTTGATGAAAAAGCTAAAACGTGCCAGTGGAAGACAGGTATCAGTAGAAGTTTTCCTTTTTTCAAAAGTAAAGGTTGTGAAAATGAAGACCCCAACGCAGCTGGGTCCCGTCGCGCTACTTTTCACCGCTAACCCACGCAACTCA
>CAZHLB010000188.1:0-9910 GCA_964533005.1 uncultured Saprospiraceae bacterium | reverse complement strand
TCCTACATTCCATCAACAATCAACAATCATGTAATCACCAATCGTCAATCAGCATGCTGATGAATACCGCCCACATAACCTGGGAGGCTTTGGAAAGCGATGTTTTTCCGAAAAAAATTTCCTCGAAAACATCTCCCTCCAATAGTTTCCTTTGCCTTTTTAATTCAAAAAATTGAGACCATCTCATGAAAGGTTTACTCTTTAAGATTGCCTGTTTTACCGTTGTTTTCGGATGCCTGTTGACCAACCGGGCGAATGCTCAGTGCTTTAAATTGGACGACGGTCGCTGGGTCAACTCCGACGGCGTGACTGACTGCACCAACACCATCCTGAGTGCGGTTCCCTTCCTTAGAATTGTAGCGGATGCCCGTTCGGGCGCCATGGGCGACGTCGGCGTTGCGATTTCACCGGACGCCAACGCTATGCACCTGAACCAGGCGAAACTGGTTTTTGCGGAAAATCCGATTTCGGTTTCCGCCACGTACACGCCCTGGCTGCGGGCTTTGGGTTTGAACGACGTGTATCTCGCCTACCTGACGGGCTACTACAAACTCGACGACCTCCAGGCGCTCGGCATGGGATTGCGCTACTTCAAGCTCGGCGACATCAATTTTACCGACGAAGACGGCAACCCGACCGGCACCGGCAGACCGAACGAGTTCGAGGTGACGCTTGCCTATTCCCGGAAGCTGACGGAAAAATTCTCGGCTGCCGTGGGCGCAAAATTCATCTACTCGAACCTCGCCAGCGGGCAGGTGGTGGAAGGTCAAGCCATCGAGGCAGGCACCGCCGGAGCGACTGATTTTTCGTTTTACTACAACACGGACTTTGAAGCCAACGGCAGAAAAAGCGACCTGGCGCTCGGCTTGGCGGTGACCAATATCGGCTCGAAAATCACCTACACCAACGCCGCCAACAAGCAGAAAGACTTTCTGCCTGCGAACCTGGGTCTGGGCGCTGCCTGGATGATTAATTTAGACAATTACAACAGCCTCACTATCGCTGCCGACATGAACAAAATGCTCGTGCCGACCCGCTGCATTGATGACGTGCAAACCACTGAAAATGAATGCGATGCCGACGGCAACGACGTGAATGACTGGCGGGAGCAGTCGCCGGTGGGCGCTATTTTCAGCTCGTTCAGCGATGCGCCGGCAGGCTTCGATGAAGAATTGCGAGAGCTGATGTTCTCCGTTGGTTTGGAATATTGGTACGACAAGCAATTCGCCGTGCGGGCAGGTTACTTCACCGAGCATCGCACCAAAGGCGACCGCCACTTTTTCACGGTGGGCTTGGGTCTGAAATACAACATCTTCGGCTTGAACTTCTCCTACCTCGTGCCGACCACCAACCAGCGCAACCCGCTGGACAATACGCTTCGCTTCTCGCTGCTGTTTGATTTTGGCGGCGGGGAAGGTGCTGCGCCCGGCAATGAATGAGAATTGGGTTTGAGAAATTTGGACAAAAAGAGAAAGGCTTTCCCGGTGGGAGAGCCTTTTTCTTTTAGCGATCCGCCAATCCCAAATCCCCAATCACACCTTCGGCGGCAAGATATTTTTGAAATGCCCGTTCATCTGCACTTTCAGCCGCAATTCCTCCAGTTCTTTTGCCATTGGGAGCAGCTTTTCCAGGTGTTGCAGCATGAATTCCTGGCGGCGCAATTCTTCGGGAATGCAGAGCAGTTCATACTCTTGCTCGATGGTCAAACCAGAGACGTGTGCAATTTTGAAAGTGTTGAAATCAGGCGAATGCTCAGGCAGCGGCTTGCGGATTTGAAGCACGTCGTACAGTTCGGCAAGCAATTCCAGGATGCGCTCATTTTTCAAAAAATCACCCTCCACATCAAATGTCAGCCGCTCGATTTCGGCGGCTGAATAAAGCCTGTCCTCCATTTTTTCCCAAAACTCGACGATGCGAAAAATGCCTTTGGCTTTGGTTCGGACGTCCATTTCCCCATTGGCGTGCGTCTTTTCAATGCCCAGCAATTCCATTTCCGTCCCGATGCTTTGCACCCGGTCTTCGATGAAGGCGGGAATGCCGAAAGTCGTGCCCTTGGCGTGGCACTCGTTGATGAGTTGCTTGTAACGAGGCTCAAAAATGTGCAGGTTGAGCCGCTCGCCGGGGAAGGCGACCAAGCGGAGGGGGAAAAGTGGTAGGATGTTGGACATTGGTTGGTGATTGGTGATTGGTGACTGGTGATTGGGCTTGGCAACGAATAGTAGTCGCCAGTCGCCAATCACTAATCACCAGTCATCGCTTGCTCGAAAACTTTTTCAACAGGCTGGTAAACTTCTCTATTTTCGGGCTTTCAAGCGGTAGTTTTTTTTTGGAAAACTGGCTTGCTTCTCGCCCTTCAATTTCTTGGCTAAACTAACTTACCGTGCCTGGCATTCTTTTTTTGAACTCAATCCTTTGCTTATGAATGTACAAACCATAGATAGACAGATGTTGAAAACGGTCGTCCTCGAATTGATGACGGAGCGGAAGGACTTTTTCAAAGGCATCCTCCGGGAAATTCTGGCGGAAAATCAGATTATCGTTTCCAAAGAACAAGCGGAGAGAAGGGCGAGGTTGGAAGGCTACATTTCCGAGGATTTTGAGAAGTACGATGAAGTTTTTAAAGCCCTTGCCTGACCCCATGGAATACCTGAAAAAAGAAGATTTCATCCTCATCAATCGCCTGACGGTCGAGCGGCATGGTGGCAACTTCGTCCCTCCATTCAATTTCTTGAATGAAAACTCGCTCGACTATTTGATTGAAGCAGTGGAAGCCGAAATGTTCGGCGAACCACTGTACCCTGAAATCGGTGACAAGGCTGCCGTTTACATGTTCAGCGTTATCACCGGGCACATTTTTCAGGATGGAAACAAGCGGACGGGGTTGGAAGCGGCATTGCTTTTTTTGCGGCTGAACGGTTTCCGGCTTATCGAGAACCCGGAGAAATTGGAAATCAAAAAGAACAGTTTGTTACCGGAAGAGAGGCAGCGTTCCAATGAAATTCTGTTTGAATTTACCATGAGCCTGGCGTCAGGCAAGGTGGACTTGGACGCCTGCCGCCGCTGGTTTAAAATGAACATTGAGAAAAGAAAATAACGGAGTCATGCTAACTTCTGATTTAAAACTTTCCCTCATCCGCCAGATTGACAGCCTGCCAGATGACTGGCTGCCGGAAGTTCAAGCGAAAATCGACGAGCTTTTAGCTAAAGAGGAAAGGAGACTGGCTTATGAAAAACGACTACAAGAACTCACTGAACTGGCTTCTCATCTTGAAGAAAAAGAAGACTTTGAAGCTTATTTCAGAGAGTTTGAGGAAAGCAGAAAAGACCGCCCGTTGCCATTTCGGGAAGATTGATTTCCAACTTGAAATGGTATCACAAAATGTGAGACCGTCTTTAATACTGTTCAACTACTCATTTTCCAACTTGAAATCACGCTTTGTGACCTCAAGTTGAAAACTATAAAACTCACCAACCAACTTTGAAGACTATGGTAGAACTACAACTCATCCAACAGAAAATCTTTGAAATCAGAGGACAGAAGGTAATCTTAGATTTTGACCTCGCCACTCTTTACGAGGTTGAAACAAGAACACTCAATCAGACGGTCAAAAGAAATCTCGACCGATTTCCAAGTGATTTCATGTTTCAACTTACTCCTGATGAATGGAAAAAATTAAGACCTGATTTTATAGAGTTGACAACAGATGAAAGCAACTCATCACAAATTGTGATGAGTTCCAGGAAGCACCGGGGCGAGAAATACTTGCCTTTTGCTTTCACTGAACACGGTGTGGCAATGCTGTCCAGTGTTTTGCGTAGTGAAAGAGCAATTAAAATGAATATTGCTATTGTCCGAGCCTTCGTCGCCCTCCGCCATTTCGCCCTTACCTACAATGAGTTAGCCCAAAAAATCGCAGAACTTGAAGCAAGGTATGACCACCAATTCACGGACGTCTATCAAGTTTTAGACCTTCTGGTCGCCGAAAAAACTTTCGAAAACCGCAAGCGAATTGGCTTCAAGCAATAACTTCTAAAAATTCATTTCAACCATATTCATCCAAACCATGAAACAACTCGCAATCATCAGCTTCCTCGCCCTCCTGGGCATTTGTTTTTCCTGCAAAAACAAAGAAATCGTCAGAGCCAAAGACATTCCCGAAGCCGTCAAATCCTACGTGTATGCGTACACGGCAGGGGTAATTTCAAAAGCCGCTCCTGTCCGTATTCGCTTCGCAGGCGCAGCCGTCGGCGAAGACAAAGTCGGCAAAGAGGCAGGCGGCATTCTCAGCTTCACGCCAAGCGTGAGCGGCGAAGCCATTTGGGAAGACGACCACACCCTGCGCTTCGAACCCGAAGAAGGCTGGGAAAGCGGCACGGCGTACATCGCCAAAGTCGCCCTCGACGAGGTCTTCGACAACCTGCCGAAGGAAGCGGAAAGCTTCGAATTCGACTTCCTCGTGCGGGAGCAGGGCTTGACCGTCGCCATCGAAGGCATCGAACCAGAGCCGGGCGGCGAGGCGACCGACCTCAGCAAGCAACAACTCACCGGCTCCATTTCCACCAACGACCAGGTGGAAAATGAAAAAATGGAACAGGTGCTGACCGTGAAACAAGGCGGCAAGGAACTGCCCTTGACTTGGGAACACACCACCGACGGCTCCTCGCACGAGTTCACCGCCACCGGCGTCGTGCGCTCAGACAAGGCTTCCGAACTCACCGTCGCCTGGAATGGCAAGCCCGTCGGCGTCAAAACCAAAGGCGAGCAAAAGGTCGAAGTGCCCGCCCTCGGCGATTTCAAAGTCATCTCGGCGAAAGTTGTGGATGGCGAGAGCCAATACGCGGTGCTGCATTTTTCCGACCCACTACTGCCTGCGCAGGATTTGAACGGCTTGATTGGCTTGCAGGGCAAGCCGAAACTCGCCCAAAGCGATGATTATTACTGGGATGAAAACGTCCAGGTCAATTTCGGTTTCACCATAGACGGCAACAAAATCCACGTCTATCCGAGCCGCAGGTTGGCTGGCGAGCAGAAGTTCGAGGTGCGCCCCGGCATCAAAAACATCGCCGGGCAGAGCATGGACAAGCCTTCGCTTTGGCAACTCGATTTCGAGCAGGTGAAGCCGAAAGTCCGCCTCGTCGGTCGGGGCGTTGTGCTGCCGTCGAGCGACAAGGGGCTGGTGCTGCCTTTCGAGGCGGTCAGCTTGCAGGCGGTCGAGGTGGAGATTTTCAAAATTTACGACAACAACATCCTGCAATACCTGCAAACCAGCGAGTTGGACGGCACGAACGAGTACGAAATGCAGCGGGTCGGGCGGGTCATCAAGCGCACGATGGTTCCGCTCAAAAACCTCAGCGCCGACGCCAAACCCAACGCCTGGACTCGCTACGCACTGGATTTGAGCACCTTGTTCAAAGCCGACCCGAATGCGATTTACCAGGTGCGCATTGGCTTCCGACCGGAATATGCCGTGTTCAATTGCTCCGGCGCATTGCGGGCAACACCGGCAGCCTATCAAGGCGAGCAGGACAACCAGAACCTGAAGACCATCAGCCAGGAAAGCAACCTCGACGAGAACGGCGAAATCCGCTCAATTTGGGGCGATTATTACGGCATAGATGGCTACTACGAAGGCTTCCAGTGGCAGCACCGCTCCAATCCCTGCTTTGGCGCTTACTACAATTTTGAAAATTTTACCCAGACCAACGTCCTCGCCTCCGACCTCGGCATCACCGCCAAAGGCGGCAACGACGGCTCGATGTTCGTCGCCGTCGCCGACCTGCGCTCGACCAAATCCGTCGGCGACTGCGAGCTGGAATTTTATGATTTCCAGCAGCAACTCCTCGGCACGGCGAAGACAAACGGCGACGGCGTCGCAGAATTGAAGCTGGACAAAAAGTGCTTTCTGATTATTGCCAAAAAAGAAAAACAGAAGGGCTACTTGAAAACCGCCGACGGCAACGCCCTCAGTCTCAGCCGTTTCGACGTGGCGGGCGAGGTGGCGCAGAAAGGTTTGAAGGGCTACATCTACGGCGAGCGGGGCGTCTGGCGTCCCGGCGACAGCCTGCACCTCAATTTTATCCTCGAGGACAAGGCGGGCACCCTGCCCAAAAACTACCCGATTTCCTTCGAGCTGACCGATGCACGGGGGCAATTGCAGTACAAAACCGTCACCACCAAAAATACCGAAAACCTCTACGCCATTCCTCTCGCCACCAGCCCCGATGCGCCTACCGGCAACTGGATTGCCGTCGTCAAAGCAGGCGGCGCAAGGTTTGAAAAGGTGTTAAAAATTGAAACCGTCAAGCCCAACCGCCTGAAAATCAACCTCGATTTTGGCAAAGCCGAATTGACTTCCCGGGACGAACCTGCCACCGCAAAAATGCAGGTGGACTGGCTGCACGGCGCTCCCGGCAGCAACCTGAAAACCGTCGTCGAGGCGCAGGTGAGTTCGGTGAAAACAGAGTTCAAAGGCTTCGCCGACTACGAATTCGACGACCCGGCAAGGCGGGTCATCGGCGAGCCAGTGACCATTTTTGACGGCACGACCGACAAAAACGGCAGCGCCACCGTCCGGGCGAGTTTCCTCGCTGACAAGTCCACCGCTCCCGGCAAACTCAAAGTCAACCTGCGGGCGAGGGCATTTGAAAAAGGCGGCGACGCCAGCGTTTGGAACTCGACCGTCGGGTATAGCCCCTTTGCCGCCTACGCCGGGGTTTTGATTCCCAACAACCAGCAAGGCGAGCCTCGTTTCGAAATTGGCAAGGACAACACCGTGAAGTTTACAGCATTGGACGAGCGAGGCAACACGTTGAAAAACAGGAACTTGACCGTCGGCTTGTACCGCCTCGAATGGCGTTGGTGGTGGGACGAGGGCGAAGATTACCAGGTGTCGCAATTCAACAGCAGCGCCCATCTCGGCGCCATCGAAAATGAAACTTTGAACACCAGCGGCACCGGCGTCGCCACCTGGAAAGTCAATCCCGACGGTTGGGGTCGCTATCTCGTGCGGGTCTGCGACACCGAAAGCGGGCACTGCGCCGGGCAGTTTTTTTACGCAGGCTACCCCTGGTACGACGACAACAGCGGCGTCGCCAACCGGCAGGAGGCAGCGATGATGACTTTCACCGCATCCAAAGAAAAATACAAAGTCGGCGAGGACATTCAACTGACCGTCCCGGCAGGCGAGGAGGGTCGGGTTTTGATTACCCTGGAAACTGGCTCGAAGGTGATTCGCAGCATTTGGCGGGACGCCAAAAAAGGTCAGAACACCTACAAATTCGAGGCGACCGAAGAAATGTCGCCCACCGTTTACGCCCACGTCAGCCTCATCCAGCCTCATGCGCAGACCAAAAACGACCTGCCGATTCGGATGTACGGCGTCCTCCCGGTGGACGTGGAAAACCCGGAAACGATTTTGAAACCGGTGCTGAAAATGGCGGATGAATTGAAGCCTGACCAGGAATTTTCCATCGAAGTCAGCGAAGAAAATGGCGAGGCAATGGCATACACCGTCGCCGTCGTGGACGAGGGTTTGCTGGGTCTGACCAACTTCAAAACCCCCGACCCGCATAGCTCGCTCTACGCCCGTGAGGCCCTCGGCGTCAAAACCTGGGACTTGTATGACTACGTTTTGGGAGCTTACGGCGGCGAGATGGAACGCATCCTCGGCATCGGCGGCGACGGCGAAATCAACGCCCCGTTGGAGCGCAAAAACGCCAATCGTTTCAAGCCCGTCGTGCTTCATGCGGGCCCATTTTATACGAGCGGCGGCAAGAAAACGCACAAATTCAAGATGCCGAATTACGTTGGCTCGGTGCGGGTGATGGTCGTGGCGGCGAGGAAAGATGCAGCCTACGGCAATGCCGAAAAAATCGTCCCGGTGCGCAAACCGCTGATGGTTTTGGCAACGTTGCCGAGGGTTTTGGGCCCCGGCGAGACGTTGCGCCTGCCCGTCAGCATTTTTGCGATGGACGCCAAAGTGAAAAACGTGGACGTGTCGGTGGCGGAGACAACCGGCTTGGTCAAACTCACCGGCGGCGCTGCCAAGCAAATGAGTTTCGCCCGTCCGGGCGAAGACATGGCATATTTCGACCTGACGGTGAGCGAAAAAACAGGCATCGCCAAGTTCAAAATCACCGCCAGCGGCGCAGGCGAGCGAGCCACGCAAGACATCGAAATTGACGTGCGCAACCCCAATCCGTACGTCACCAACGTCTTTGGCAGCGTCGTGCAACCGGGTCAAAATTGGTCGCAAGCCATCGTGCTGCCGGGCATGAGCGGCACGAACAAAGCCATGCTCGAAGTCAGCAGCATCCCGCCGCTCAAGCTCGACGAGCGCCTGCGCTACCTGCTCCAATATCCGCACGGCTGCATCGAGCAAATCACCAGCAGCGCCTTCCCGCAACTCTACGTCGGCAAGCTCACCAAGCTGACCGACCCGCAGCAAAAGCGAGCGCAAGCCAACGTCACTTCCGTCATCGAGCGGCTGAAAAATTTCCAGATGCCCGGCGGCGGCTTCACCTATTGGCCCGGGAACGACTACGACACCTGGGGCACGACCTACGCCACGCATTTCCTGCTCGAAGCCAAAGAAGCAGGCTACGCCGTGCCGCAGCAGATGATTGACCGCTCGGTGAAATTCATGGCTGGCGTCGCCAAACGTTGGTCGCCCGACACGCGGGGAACGCAGTACAGTTGGACGGAACTTGACCAAGCCTACCGCCTATACGTCCTCGCCCTCGCCCGCAACGCCGAGCAGGGAGCGATGAACCGGATGCGGGAATTGAAGAACTTGTCGGTGGAAGCCCGTTGGCGTTTGGCGGCAGCTTACGCCATGTCCGGTAAGAAGGACATCGGCAGAAAACTCATTGAAAATCAGCCAGTAACTATGCGACCTTACGAATGGTGGGGCTACACTTACGGCAGCAGCTTGCGTGACGAAGCGATGGTTTTGGAAACCCAAGTCCTCCTCGAAGACTTCAACGCCGCCGCTCAAAATGTGCAGCACATCGCCGAGAGCCTCAGCAACGAGGAGTGGTATTCGACGCAAACGACCGCCTACGCCTTGCTTGCCATCGGAAAATATGCAGGCAAAACGAAGGTCGGCGACCAGTTCCAATTCAGCTACGACCCCGGCAACGGCAAGCTCGTCAACGCTGGCAGCACGACTCCGGTGATGCAAATCGAATTGCCGGTGAACGGCGGCGGGAAAACTTTAAGCATTAAAAATACGAGCGCCGGCATCCTCTACGCCCGCCTGATTTTGACAGGTCAACCGCTCGTTGGCGACGCCACCGCCGCCTCGAACAACCTGCAAATCTCCGTGCGCTACGCCACCCCGACAGGTCAAAATCTCGACCCGTCGAATATTCCGCAAGGCACGGACTTCATCGCCGAAGTCACCGTAACCCACGCAGGTACAAGAGCTTACAACTACAATGAAATGGCGCTGACGCAAATTTTTCCCTCCGGTTGGGAAATCATCAACGCCCGCCTGCACAATTTCACCGAGTTCTCGAATACGACCGTGCCAGAATACCAGGACATCCGGGACGACCGGGTCTACACGTATTTCGACCTCGCCAGGGGCGCACGGCACGTCTATCGGGTGCGACTGAATGCAGCTTACCAAGGGCGTTTTTACCTGCCGACGACGAGTTGCGAGGCGATGTATGACAATAGCATCAATGCTCGGCGAGCGGGGATGTGGGTGAATGTTGGAGGGGGGAGGAATGAGGGATGAGGTTTGAGGGATGAAATTCACCGGGCGGCGGGAAGGCTGCCCGGTGAGTTTTTTTTAAAACAAAAACGAGACAGCTACACATGGGAATTAGGCTCATCTGGCGTCTGAGTGCATCACCTGTCTGCAAGTCTGCAAGTCGCCTTGTCATTCTCGAAGAGAACCTCCAC
>CAZHLB010000187.1:0-10043 GCA_964533005.1 uncultured Saprospiraceae bacterium | reverse complement strand
CGGCGAATTCAAAGACTACACCGTCGAAGTCAACGAAGGCATGGTCGTCCTCGACGCCCTTTTTCGGGTGCAAACCGAGCATGCCAACGACCTCGCCATCCGCTGGAATTGCAAAGCCGGCAAATGCGGCTCGTGCAGCATGGAAATCAACGGCAAGCCCCGCCTCGCCTGCATGACCCGCATGAACGAGTTCGAGCCGGACGCCACTGTCACCTGTACGCCGATGCGCACTTTCCCGGTCATCAAGGATTTGGTCACCGACGTCAGTTGGAACTACAAACAGAACAAGCGCATCGCCCCGTTCAAGCCCAACCCGGCGGCAAAAGGCAAGGACGGTAAATACCGCATGAACCAGGAAAGCGTGGAGCGGGTGCAGGAATTTCGCAAGTGCATCGAGTGCTATCTCTGCCAGAACACTTGCCACGTTTTGAGAGACCAGGAGCGTCAGGACGCCTTCGTGGGCCCTCGTTTCATGATTCGTTTAGCCAGCCTCGAAATGCACCCGCTGGACACGGAAGACCGGGTGCAAAAAATCCGGGACGAGTACGGCAGCGGCTATTGCAACATCACCAAATGCTGCACAGTCGTGTGCCCGGAGTACATTCAAATCACCGACAATGGCATTATTCCTTTGAAAGAGCGGGTGGTGGATAGGTTTTACGACCCGTTGCAGTGGATTTGGCGGAAGTTGACAGGGACGAAAAAGCAGGCATAAAAAAAGCCCCGGTTGAATTCAACCGGGGCTTTTTTTCATACGTCACCCACCCAAAAAAAACCGGCAGGACATTTTCATGCGCCTGCCGGAAGTGCTACTGCGTAAATAGTGTGAGGGGTAGCGCGGGGGAGATGAAACGCTATAAAAGTGAAAACAACATTCTCAAGTGTAGCCCGCTGAAACCCGGGTGAACGCTGCAACGCCAACCGACAAATGCAGCGTTCAGGGTGTCAAGGATTCAATACGCTACTTAAAAAGGCTCAAAAAAGGACTTTGTGAAATAATCGGCTTCCGGTAAAAACAAACCGTTTTTGGGAGGATGGTTTCCGGAAGAACAAGAGAGGAAAAATCTTTTCTGGATTTGGGAAAGGCGTGTTGAAAGGCTTATCAATATTGCCACATTAATTTTCCAGATAATGTCCCAAAAATATTGCCATTTGCGGCAATGCAAAAGAGAGAGGCGTGTTATTTATCAGAATTTTTTTCCACATCCGGTTAAGCCAAAAGTAAAAAGGCAAAAGTGAGCGCCGCCGCCACTTTTGCCTTTTGACTTTTCACTTTTGACTTCAATACGCCCTCGCATCCTTGTTCTCCATAAAATTCATGAAGGCTCGATTGACCACCATATTCCCGCCAGGCGTGGGATAGTTGCCTGAAAAATACCAGTCGCCGAGGTGATTCGGGCAGGAGCGATGCAAGCCTTCGAGGGTTTGAAAAATCACTTCCACTTTGGGTTTGATGCCTTTCGGCGTGACGATTTCGGCGACTTTCTTCGAGATTTCTTCGTCCGTGAAGTGAGCGTACAGCGCTTGCACCTCGTTTTTCATTTCCTCTTTCGGCAAATTTTGCTGGGCTTGGCAACGCTCGTAGGTCTCGTGCAGAAGGCAGGTTTTACCTCGGTCTTTCAGCAATTCCACGACGGCTCGGAATGCCACGAAGTCTTTCATTTTCGACATGTCTATGCCGTAACAATCCGGGTAGCGAATCTGCGGTGCGCTGCTGACGATGATGATTTTTTTCGGTCGCAGACGGGCGACGATTTTGATGATGCTGTTTTTCAGCGTCGTTCCCCGCACGATACTGTCGTCGAGCAGGACGATAGAGTCCACCTCATTTCGCACGATACCGTAGGTCACGTCGTAGCCATGCGTGACCATTTCGCTGCGGGTGCTGTCGTCGGCGATGAAGGTGCGCAGCTTGGCGTCTTTCAGCACAAGCTTTTCAACACGAGGGGTCAGGGCGACGATTTTTTGCAATTCCACCGGGTCGGAACAGTTGTCGAGTGCCTGGATTTTTTGGATTTTCAACTCATTCAGCCGGCGTTCGATGCCTTTGACCAAGCCGAAAAATGCACTCTCTGCCGTGTTCGGCACGTAGGAAAAAACGGTGTTTTCGAGGTCGTAGTCCACCGCTTTCAGCACAGTGTCGGTGAGTTCTTCACCCAGGAGCTTTCGCTCGTTGTAGATTTCCCGGTCGCTGCCCCTGGAAAAATAGATGCGCTCGAAAGAGCAGGATTTTTGTTCCCGAGGCTCGGCGAAGGGCAGTTCCGCCACCGTGCCGTTTCGCTTGATGATAAGCGCATGACCCGGCAAGATTTCCTGCACCCTCGTAAAATGCACGTCGAAAGCAGTCTGAATCGCCGGTCGCTCCGAAGCCACCACGACTACTTCTTCATCCTTGTAATAAAATGCGGGCCGAATGCCATTCGGGTCACGCATGACGAAGGCGTCGCCGTGCCCAATCAACCCTGCCATCGTGTAGCCGCCGTCGAACTTTTTGGTCGCCCGTTTCAGCACCCGTTGCAGGTCGAGGTTTTCAAAAATCAATTTGTTGATTTCCTCCGTAGGCAACCCGTCCGGCTCGAACCAGGTGTGCAGGCGCTTAACTTCTTCGTCCAGAAAGTGCCCGATTTTTTCCATCACGGTCACCGTGTCGGTGCGCTCCATCGGGTACTGACCGTAGCCCACGAGTTCGTCAAAAAGCTCGTCGGTATTGGTCAGGTTGAAGTTGCCAGCGACGACGAGGGTGCGGTTAATCCAGTTGTTTTTGCGAATGAAAGGGTGGCAGTTTTTGACGCTGTTTTCGCCGTGCGTACCGTAGCGCAGGTGCCCCAGCATTAGCTCGCCGAAGAAAGGCACGGTCTCTTTAAGGTGCTGAACGTCTTTGAGTTGAGACTTTGAAAGCCCCTTGAAACAGTGGTAAACGTCGTCGAAAATATTCTGGATGGAATTGCTGCCGTTGGCTCGCTTGCGGTGGATGACTTTGGTGCCGGGATGGATGTTGAGCTTCACCGTGGCGACGCCTGCACCGTCCTGCCCCCGGTTGCGCTGCTTTTCCATCAGCAGGTGAAGTTTTTGGATGCCGTAGAGGGCAGTGCCATATTTTTCAAGGTAAAATTCCAGCGGCTTGAGCAAGCGGATGAGTGCTACGCCGCATTCGTGTCTGATGAAATCGCTCATGCGTTTTTGGCTCGGAAAGGGGAAGTTGATAAGGGTTGATAAAAGTTGATAAGGTTGATGTCCCAACATCAACCTTATCAACTTTCATCAACCCTTATCAACTCAAAAAGAAGGCGCAAAGGTAAAAGCGCCTCTGAGAATCACCCGGCGAGGAAAAAAGTTGACCTTTGTTTCAGCGTCCACCTTTCCGAAAGTTTCAAACTTTCGGAAAGGTTTGTTCCGCTTTTTTCGGCGACCACCTTTCCGAAAGTTTGGAACTTTCGGAAAGGTTTGCCCTCGTTAATTTCATGGAATACAAGCACTTACATGACGAACTAAACGGCTACCGCCCAACCCTGGCGCAAGCAGCCGACCTGATAATTGACCAAAACGTTTCCAACTATCCCATCTTCGTCGTCCACCAAATCACGGTGGACATTGGCATAAATATCGTTGATAGGCAACCCGTCGAAGGCTCCTGGTCGGTCAATGCTTCCACCTTAGAAGAGTTTGTCGCCAAGCAAATCATCGCACCGGAAAAATTGGACGACTTCAAGACCTTGTATAAATCGCACGGAGCAGACCTCTGTCTTTTCGTGCTGAGTGAACTGGGCGCTAAATTCATTTTCCTCCCTCGTTGAATTTTGCCCAAGTTAGGGGGTACCTTCAAGTTACCCCCTAACTTAACCTCACCTTCCTTCCCCCCGCCCACTTGTTTTTTGAACATCTTCGACCACGCCGGTCGGAGGCGCCTTGCGGTTCGCAGATGTACTGCCAGTTTGCAGTTTTCAAGACGAAAGCTGCCGCCTGTCGCTGCCGCTGCCAACTGCCAACTGCTAAATTTGGGCTTGTGAATTTTACAGACACACCGTTCAATTTGAAAGCGAATACGCTCACGGCTGGCTCTTCGACGCTTGTTTCCGAGAACAAGGTCTTGCTCATCGAAGACAACCCCGGCGACGCCAGGCTGGTCGAGATTTTCCTGCTGGACTCCGACTTGCAGGATTGCGAGGTGGTCAATGCCGTTTCGCTGCGGGAAGCCCTTTCCATCCTCGAAACCGGGGACACTTTCGCCGCCATTTTGCTCGACCTGACCTTGCCCGACAGCCGGGGTATCGAGACCCTGGAAAGGCTGGTCGCTCAGTTTCCACACAATAATATAATTGTGATGACCGGGCTTGCCGACAAGGAACTTGGCTTGCGGGCGGTGAAAGCCGGGGCGCAGGATTTCCTGATGAAAGGCGCTTTCGACGCTGATTCCCTGGCGAAAACGCTGCGGTTTTCGATGGAGCGGAGCAAGGTTTTGAGCAGGCTGGAAGAGACCCAGCGCATCGCCCACATCGGGCATTGGGACTATTTTCCCTCGGCTCAGGTTTTCAACGCTTCGGACGAAGTCTATCGCATTTTTGGCTGCTCACCGGGCAATTTTGACTTTTTGAACGGCACTCAGCCGGAAGAAGATGACTGCGCATTGGGCGTGCTGAAAAGTGTGCATGACATGGCGGCAGTGCATGGCGAATTCAAAAAAGACCTGAAAATCAGACAGCACGAGGGCGGCTACCGCTATGTTTTCATCCAGTGCCAGGCGCAACGAAGCATCGGCGATGCGCTGGTTTTTCACGGCATTATCCAGGACATCACCGAGCGCAAACTGGCTGAACAGGAGGTGATAAAAAGCCGGGAACGCTACCAGGAAATTTTCACCCAATCCAAAGACGCCATCTTCATCTGCACCCTCGACGGCAGGTTCGTTGACTTCAACCAGGCGACCAGCGACCTTTTTGGTTTCTCGAAAAATGAGTTGCTCGCCTTGCCTGACGCTCACGATTTGTACCGCCCGGTGGAGCGCAAAAACGAGTTCCTGCTCAAGCTCAAAGCGCAGAAATCCATCAAGGATTATGAACTCAACGTCGCTCACAAAAGCGGCGAAGCGAGGATTTGCTTAGTCACCGCCAACATCCTCATCACCGACGAATTCGTCGGCTACAACTGCATCCTGCGGGACGTCACCGAGATGCGCCAGGCAGAAAACCTGCGTAAAGCCAGAGACCTCGCTCGCCAGTCGGCGCAAATGAAGGAGCAATTCGTCGCCAGCATTAGCCACGAAATGCGCACCCCGATGAACGCCATCCTCGGCATGAGCAACCTGCTGCTGCAAACCGGGCTTGACCATGAACAGCTCAACTTAGTCAAATCCATCCATCAATCCTCCGAAATTTTGCTCGGCGTGGTCAACGATATCCTCGAAATCAGCGCCATCCAAAACGGGAAAATTGCCTTTGAAAACCAGCCTTTCGACCTGCACGAGCTTCTCAGCAACCTCGTGAATGTGATGCAATACAAAGCGCAGGAAAAGGATTTGTATCTCGAAACCATCCTTGCGGAAGACGTGCCCCGCTTCATCCGGGGCGACAAACTGCGGCTCAACCAGGTGCTCTACAACCTTGTGGGCAACGCCATCAAATTCACCGACGAAGGCTTCGTCAAGATTCACGTCCACAAACTCCACGACATCCTGGCGGACAGTGTACAAATCCAATTCCTGGTCGAAGACACGGGCATCGGCATCCCGGAGGACAAAATCGAGGCGGTATTCGAGACTTTCACCCGCATCCGTCAGAAAGACCGGCTGTTCGAGGGCACCGGCTTGGGCTTGTCCATTTCCAAAAACCTGGTCGAGTTGCAAGGCGGGAAAATTGGCGCAACGAGCCAGCCGGGCAAAGGCTCCCGGTTTTTCTTTGACCTCATTTTCGATATTGCCCAGGACGAGCAAATCCAGCTTCCACCCAAAGAAATTTTCGAACTGCCGGGCGATGCCACGTTCAGCCTGCTGCTGGTCGAAGACCATAAAATGAACCAATTGGTCGCCCGAAAAACCTTGGAGAAGAAGTGGAAAAACCTTCGCCTGACGGTCGCTGAAAACGGGCAACAGGCGATTGAAGTACTTCAAAATCAAGACTTTGACCTGGTTTTGATGGACATCCAAATGCCGGTGATGGACGGCTATGAAGCCACCGCTTTCATCCGCAACCATTTTCCGCCGGAAAAAGCCCGGATGCCCATTCTCGCCATGACCGCCCACGCCCACGTCTCGAAGGATGAAAAATTCAAGGAATACGGCATGGACGACTACGTGCTCAAGCCCTTTGAACCGGAAGATTTGTTTTTCAAAATCGCCAAGTATGTGGCAAGAAAAGGTTGATGAGGGTTGATAAGGGTTAATGAGGTTGATATCAACCTCATTAACCCTTATCAACCCTCATCAACTTCATCAACGACCAACCATGAACACAAAATCAAACTACACCGACCTCTCCTACCTGCGTCTGATGGCGGACGACGAAGAGGAAATGGTTCAAACCATGCTCGAAATGCTGGTGGTGGAACTGCCGGAGGAACTGGAAAAAATCAAATCACTCCACGCTGCCGGGGAATGGGAAGAACTGAGCAAGATCTGCCACAAGATGAAATCCACGCTTGCTTTTGTGGGCAATTCAGCGATGATGGATGCAAATAAGGAATTGGAAACGGTCGCCAAGAACCGGGAGAAATTAGAGCGGGCGGCGGGACTGATTGCTGTTTTGGAGGAGCAATTTCCCTTCGTGATGGAGGAGTTGCGGCAAGCGCAGGCATGAGAGCCTCAACTAACATCAATCACCATTTTGCGAAAATCAATGCAAATTTTTCTACCGAGAAAAAGGTCAAGTCCAAGCAAGCCGTCATACTCTGAAACGATGCCATTTGCCAGAAAATCATAGACAGAGACAGTTGCTTGTTTCCAAGTGATACCCAAAACAGAAATGCTTTTCACTTGCACCGAGTGCGCTTCGATAATTCCCTTGCCGGTCTCGAATTGATTTGTTTCAGCAAAATCTGAAATGGAATAGCCAGCAAGGACGAGCTTGGTCAAATCAACGATGGTGTGGGAAGCGGCGGTGTCGAGCGCCCAAAGCATTTTATCATCGTCAAGAAATCCCTCAATCAAAATCAGGTTTCCGCCGTCGAGGAGTTTGAAAGGGTAGGAGTTCATAGCCAGAATTTGCGATTTTTTGGAAACTCCCCCGTGTAGCGAAGGGTGTAGGTTTTGAAATTCTTGACAATCTCCCTGCCTATGTAGGCAATTTCCCGCTTGTCTTTTCCGTGCATGAGCACGATGCCCGAAAGCACCTCGGTGTTTTCAGTTTCCGGGTTTCCAAGCAAAACCCATTCATTCGGGTAAAGCGCCTTGATTTTTTCAAAAGGCAAAATTTCGGTGGACAATGCTTCAGCTACCATGTTTTTCTTTTTTTGACAAAGTTACTGTCCGCTTTCTTACTTTCTTATTCGCTTATTTTAAAACTTGGCAGTGGCTTCAAACCAAGCTACTTTTGCCGCCATCCCGATAGTTTGCGGGACTTCCGACAAGCCCTCCTTTTTTTCAAAAACAAATGCTTCCAATGATGTTCAGACAGACGCTTTTACTGCTCGCCGGGCTGCTGGCGCTTTTTTCCCAACCTGCTTTTTCCCAATCTGAAGACCTCAACCAATTGATTCCCAGCCTGATGAGCCAGGCAAACATACCCGGCTTGTCCATCGCCGTGCTCGACGGGGGCAGGGTGACGTACAGCAATGCTTTCGGCTTGCGAAGCAACGACAGCGGCTCTCCGGTGGATGACCAGACGGTTTTTGCGGCGGCATCTTTGAGCAAGCCGGTGTTCGCTTTTGCCGTGATGCAATTGGTGGAAGAGGGCAAATTCGACCTGGACAAACCGCTGGCGGAATACCTCGAATACGATGACTTGAAGCACGACCCACGCTACCGGCAAATCACGGCTCGGATGGTTTTGAGCCACACGTCGGGGTTGCCAAATTGGCGCAGCGGCGAGCGGTTGGAGTTTGCCGGCGACCCCGGCGAGCGGTTCCGGTACTCAGGCGAGGGGTTCGTTTTTTTACAAAAAGTCATCGAGCGCATCACCGGGCAGTCGTTGGAAACTTTGGCGCAGCAGAAGGTTTTCAAGCCGCTCAGCATGGAGCGCACGAGCTACGTTTGGCAAAAAAACTTTGAAGCCGACTTCGCCATCCCGCACAATGACCTCGGCGTTACGCAGTCGAAAACCAAGCCTGCCGAAGGCAACGCCGCCTACTCTTTGCAAACGACAGCGGCGGATTACACCAAATTTGTCATCGCATTGATGAATGGAATCGGGATGCGCAAAATTGCCATTGACCAAATGCTCGCTTCGCAAAGTAAAGTGCCGGTTGGCTCAGGCGACCGGATGGTTTTGAGCGAAGGCGTCACCTGGAGTTTGGGCTGGGGTCTGCAAGAAACCGAGCAGGGCAAAGCCTTCTGGCATTGGGGCGACAATGGCACATTCAAATGCTTCGTGCTTGCGTACCCGGAGCGCAAATCGGGCTTCGTTTTTTTCACCAACAGCAGCAATGGCTTGAGCATTTTGCCTAAACTGGCGCAGACCATTTTGCAATCGCCTTGCCCCGCCTGCGATTGGATTGACTATCCTCGCTACGACCAGCCTGCTTTCCGTCTTTTTCGTGAAATTTTGGACAAAGGCTTTTCCACTGCCATCACACCTTTTCTCGCTCCCGGCGGCAGACATCAAAACACGTCGTTGATTTCGGAAAGTGCCATGAACCAGTTGGGTTACAAACTGCTGCAAGCGAGCCATTTCGAGGATGCGAAGAAGGTTTTCCAGATGAACGTGAATGCCTTTTCGAACTCTGCAAACGTCTATGATAGCTACGCCGAAGCCTGCCTTCGCAGCGGCGACCAGGCATCTGCGAGAGAAAATTACCAGAAAGCTTTCGACCTGAACAAGACCAACAAAACCGCCGAAAGCATCGCCAAACAACTGGCTGTCAGGGTTTTTGGCAACACGACTTTTAAATTGGAAGGCTATCCGAATGCCCGGATGGTCACTTTGGCAGGCGATTTCAATGGCTGGAACGACCTGTCGCATCCCTTCAAGCGCAGCGACGGCGAGTGGTCTTGCACGGTCGAGCTTGCGCCGGGGGCGCACCAGTACAAATTCGTCGTGGACGGCGTCTGGATTCCTGACCCTGCCAACCAACGCTTCTCGGATGATGGGCATCAAAATTCCGTGATTGAAGTCAAAGGCGTCGTTCGCTCGAACACCCTTGCGCCTGCCTCACCTGCCGCCGTTGCTGCCAGCAGCCCTGCCCGTGACCTCATCAACCGCTACGCCGAAGCGGCAGGCGGCAAGGAAAAATGGAAGGAAATGAAAACCTGCATCATGACTTTCCGCAACACCCAGGGCGCCGCCAACGTGAAGCTGACAACCACGATGAAAAAGCCCAACAAATTCCGGGTTGACCTCGACAACGCCTCGAACCGCCTGACCAAAAGCTACAACGGCACGAAAGGCATCGTCTCCATCAACTACCGCACCCAGGACATGGGCATGGGCGAGCAAAAAGAAATGGCGGAGGAACCCGATTTTTATGATGAGTTGATGTTCGCCGAAGAAAAAGGCTACACCACCGACCTGTTAGGCAAGCAACCGCTCGAAAACGGCAAGGATGCCTACAAAATCAAACTCATCAAAGCCAAAGGCGACGAGCAGACGTACCTCCTGGATGCCGAAACCTTGCTGCCGGTGGCGGTGCTGGAATATTCGCAGGATGAAAATTTCAAGGGTGTGCTGTTCAAAACGGTGCTGGAAGATTACCGGGCGGTGGATGGGTTGATGTTCCCGTTCAAAATCACCCTGCTCGCCAACGACAAAGTGATGTGGGAACGGACGGTGGAAAGCGTGAAGGTCAATCCGAAGGTGGAGGACAAAGTCTTTGAAATCAAATAGTTATTGAGGTCTGAGGTTTAGACTTTGGACACTTTTGAGACGCGAGGAGGATTGGAACGCGGATGACACGGATTG
>CAZHLB010000186.1:0-10061 GCA_964533005.1 uncultured Saprospiraceae bacterium | reverse complement strand
AGGATGACAAAAGCGGCTTGCGGACGTGCTTGACGAGTTATGATACAGCCTCGGAGTTTCGTCAAAAAAGAGAAGGGCTGCCCGTGCACAGGGCAGCCCTTCTTCATTTCAGTCAGCATTGCGAGGCTTAGTTATGCCCGCAAGTTTGAAGTGTTTCCACGCCGTCCTTCGCACTTAGGGTGAGCGCCAGAGCAGGCAGTGGATAGTAATCATCGTGACCGGCTTCGAAAGTAGCGCCCAGCAGGTAAGTCCGCTTTGCGGATTCCTTTGCGAAGTAGGCATTCTTTTCCGCAGCGGCGACGCCCCAACGAACCAGGTCATAAAAGGCATGTCCCTCCGTGCCCATTTCCAGGCGGCGCTCGAAGCGCACAGCTTTGCGGGCAGTGCCTTGGTCAGTCCACGGCGTGTTGTACAAACCGATGAGGTAGTTGGCGGCAGGCGAGCCATTGTCCAACTTCACCCAACCAGCCGGGTTGGCGGCGCGGGCACGAACCAGGTTCACCAGCTCGCGAGCTTTTTCCAGGTTGTTCAATTCCACTTCGCACTCGGCAGCCATCAGCAGCACGTCGGCGTAGCGAATCAGCTTGACGTTGTTCACCGTGTAGCCTTTCGTCCAGCCGGAAGCGGAGGTTTGAACGTTTTCCTGGCTCTTGTAATAGACCAGTTTTTTCGGCGCGTAAGGCCCGCCGTAGAACTGCGCCCGAATCCAGCCAGCGCCAGGGTGAAGTCCCCAGTCGAGGTACGGAATGCCCCGGCGTCCTACCGTCCAGTCGAGGCGTGGGTCGAGGGGACCCGTGTGCGGCGTGAACGGGTCGGCGGCAGCGACGCCTTCGTCGTTCTTCACGTCGTTGTTGTTGTAAGTGTCGAGCAAAGGCAAGCCGTTGGCGTCCGTTTGGAAAGCGTTGACGAGACTTTGCGAAGGCTGGTGGAAACCGCAGCAGCCGCCGGGACCTCCGCCGTGCGGGTAGTTCAGCACGTCGCCGATGTTGCCGTTGTCGCCGGCAGTTCCTTCATTCACAGCTTGTTGCACCACGAAGACGCCTTCGCTGTTGTTGCGGGTGATGGCGTTGAAGTTGTCGTGGTAATTCGCCGTCAGGCTGTATTGGCCGCTGGCAATCACCTGGTCGAAATTGGCTTTTGCCTCGCTGTACTTGTGCTGGAACAACTGGGCTTTGCCAAGCAAAGCCAGCGCTGCGCCTTTGGTTGCCCGGCCGATTTCCGTTTGTGTCCAGGGCAACACGTCGGCTGCTGCTTGCAGGTCGGCTTCGATGTTGGGCCAAATGTCAGCGTTGTTCGGTACGCGTCCATCCGTTTCCGTTTCATCAATGAAAGGCACGCAGTCGAAGGTCTTCTTCAGTTCGAAGTGGTAGTGACCGCGCAGGAAACGAGCTTCCGCAATGCGTTGCGTCCGGATGTCGTCGTCGCCAGTCAAAGCCTGGAAAGCTTTCATAGCCTTGTTGGCGCGGGAAATGCCGTCGTAGTTGGTCGTGAATTTCGACTCGATGTACGGATTGTTGGCATTGGTCTCGTGCCGCTCGATGGGCGTGATGTCTGGCTGGTCGCTCGCCTCGGAGCCTTTGTAAGCATCGCCGCCGGCGATGGAGCCATACGTCCAGTTGGAAGCCGCCGAACCCCAGGGGTTCCCGTTGTCCCAGCCGGTAAAACCGTCGAGGGTGGAATAAGCGGCAATCAGCAGCGACTCGCTGCCTTTCAAGTTAGAGGCAAGCAATTCCTCGGTGACGGCGCCGTAAGGTTTTTTCTCCAGGAACTCATCCTTGCAGGCGGCAATCACGACGAGGGAAAGCAGCAAATATTTCAAGTTATTAAGCTTCATGTTTTTGAAGAATTTGGTTTAGAAAGTTTCGGTGGTTTAGAAGGTTTAGCTGCAAATGTTGCTTGTGCTAAACTCCCCAAACCTGTTAAACCTGCTAAACGGATTTAGAAATCGGCATTGATGCCAAAAATGAAACTCCTCACGATGGGGTAGTGACCATGGTCAACGCCCAGAGAGTAGTCCCGCTGCTGCGTGAAACCTTCCGTGATGTTGGTGACGGTGACGTCCGGGTCTAAGCCGGAGTAGTCGGTGACGGTAAACAGGTTCTGCCCTTGCACGTAGATGCGCACTTTGTCCAAGCCGATTTTGCCAACCGTGTTCTTGTTGAGGGTGTAGCCCAACTGGATGTTTTTCGCCCGGAAATACGTGCCGTCTTCCACGTACCAGGAGTTGCGCTGGTTGCTGTAGTTGTCGGTGTTGTCGAGCACCGGCAGCGATTTGCCAGCTTCATCCAGCATTTCCTGGCTGTAGTTTGCCTGGAAGGCAGGCGTGTGGGAGAAATACTTCACGTAGTTGAAAATCTCGTTGCCCGAAACGCCTTGGAAGTACATCGTGAAATCGAAGCCTTTGTACTCAGCCGTGAAGTTGAGACCGTAGTAGAAATCAGGGTGCGGGCTGCCGATGAAGGTCTCGTCGTCAGCGTCGATGATGCGGTCGCCGTTGATGTCGCGGTACTTGAAGCGACCCGGTTTAGCGTCGCCGGGCACGTCGAGGGCGGCGTCAATTTCAGCCTGGTTTGCCCAAAGACCATCCACGATGAAGCCGTAGAACATGGAAAGCGGTTGACCGGCAGTGGTGTAAGTGATATTGCCGATACGGCTGCCGCCGCTGCGCACGAAGGTGTTTTCACTGGCGTCCAGCTTAGTCACTTCGTTTTTGTATTTCGAGAAAGTGACGCCAGCCGTCCAGAGCAATTGACCGCCGGCAGCCTGCCCTTTGTAGTTCAGGTTGAGGTCAATGCCGGTATTCTTCATGTCGCCGATATTGATGTTCTGCGGGCCCGGCGAGCCTAAAGTCAATGGCGAGCCTTGCGGGTAAATCAAGTCTTCCGTGCGGCGGTCGTACCATTCAAAAATGAGGTCGAACTTTTTCCACAAGGAAAGGTCGAAGCCGAGGTTCAACATCTTGGTCGTTTCCCATTTCAGGTCGGGGTTGCCCCTGCCTGCCTGCTGGAAGCCGAGCGACACGCTGTTGCCGCTGCCAGTGATGTCGTAGCTGGCTTCGCCAGGACTCGGGAAGAACGGGCTGAAACCGGGGTAGTCTCCGCTTGCTTCGTCGTTGCCGGTGATGCCGTAGCCTGCCCGCAATTTCAGGTCGCTGATGGCGTCCACGTCTTTCAGGAAGCTTTCTTCGGAAAGCCGCCAGCCCAGGTTTGCACCGTAGAATACGCCGTAGCGGTTGTTGATGAACTTGGACGAACCGTCCCGGCGGACAGTAGCTTGTACCAGGTACTTGTCCATCAGGTTGATGTTGGCGGTGCCAAAAAGGGAAAACTTGGAGTTTTCGCCTTCGTAACCACTCAAGGTGTAGGTGGCGCTGTTGACGTTGCTGAGCACCCGGTAGAACGGGTCGTCGCCAAAGTCCAGCCTGGAGCCGGCGCCAGTGAAACCAATGTAGTGGTTGTTTTTTGCTTCCGTCCCGGCGAGCAGGTCGAAGCTGATGTCTTCCGACAAGTCGGTGGCGAAGCGCAACGTGTTGAACCACACCCAGTTGGTGTTCGTCCACTGGTTTTCACTCAGCGAGTTAGCGGCGTTGACTTCCGTGTGCTCCCAGTTGCGGAAGGTGTAGAATTTACCCCTGCCGGTGTTGTAGTCAACGCCTGCGAGCGTCTTGGCGGTGAAATACTTCAGGAAAGTTGCTTCTACGAAAATGTTACCCAGGGTGCGGATGCTATGGCTGTTGTTTTGGTAAGCCCGCTCCTGAGCGGCGATGGGCGTGGCTGCGTTGGAGAACGTGCCGTAGCTGCCGCCATAGTTGCCCATGATGTCACGCACCGGCACGATTTGCGGCATCCGGTAAGTATTGATGAGCGTCGAGCCTTCACTCGGATTGCCAATGCCGCCGTGCCCGGTTTGGTAAGCGACGTTCAGGTTCTGCCCGATTTTGATGGCATTTTTAACCCTGAACTCCGTGTTGGCGCGGGCTTGGTAGCGCTTGTAATCGTTCAGGTACATGATGCCCTCGTGGTCGTAATAGTTGGCGCTCACGTGGTAGCTGCTGCCTTCGGTGCCGCCGCTGACGGAAGCCTGGTAGTTGCGCAACGGGCTGCTGCCGAACAACTCGTCAAACCAGTTGGTACCTTCCTTATTTGCCTGCTGAATCAGGTAGTTGTTGTCCGACAAACCGAGCGGGTCGGAGGTGAGGAAGTAGTTCTCAGCGCCCGCTTTCGGGTCGCTGGCAGTCACGCCGCCCGTGAAGCCGCCGCCCCGGATGATGTAATCCGGCAAAACCCAAGTGCCGCCATTGTTGACGTAAAGCTGCGAGCTGAACGGCTGACCTGCGCCTTCCGCCGATTTTATGCCCAACTCCAGCAAACCTGCCGGGTCGAGCAAATCAGGCTTCTTGCCAGGCGTCTGCGTTCCGGTGAACACGTTCAACGAAACCTTTGCCTTGCCAAGCTTGCCTTTTTTCGTGGTAATCACGACCACGCCGTTGGCTGCCCGGCTGCCGTACACCGATGCTGCGGAAGCGTCTTTCAACACTTGCATGGACTCGATGTCGTTGGGATTCAAGAAGTTAAGGCTGGTTTCGTTCGAGATGGGAATGCCATCAATCACGTACAACGGCTCGTTGTTGTTGATGGTGCCGAAGCCCCGGATGCGTACGAAAGCCGCCGAGCCTGGGTCGCCGGAGGTGGAAATTTGCACACCGGAAACCTTGCCTTGCAACTGCTCGGCGAAGTTCGACGAAGCCAGTTTGGTCATGTCCCTCGTGTCCACCACTGCGACCGAACCGGCAATATCCCTGCGGGATTGCGTGCCGTAACCCGTGACGACCACTTCGGAAAGGCTCAAGCCTTCTGTCAGGTTGACCGAAATGTCGGCTTGCTCGCCCACGTTGACCGAGGCGGAAGCATAGCCCGTGTAAGAAATCACGAGCACGTCGGTGGATTTAGCCATGATGCTAAACTTGCCGTCAATGTCCGTGATAGTGCCTTCGTTGGTGCCGTTGACAATGACCGTAGCGCCGATGAGCGGAGAGCCATCGCCAGCCGAAGTCACCGTTCCCGTCACCGTGCGCTGCGCAAATGCCACTGCGGCGCTCGCCACGAAAAGCAAAGTGAATAGCGAGAGTTTGAAGAATTGTTTCATACAGACTTGTAGAATTTAAATGAAAGGAAATGTTGGTTGAAAAGTCTCAAGTTTCATGTTGCGGTTCGTTTTGTAACCGGGCCCGAATAGACCCAATCACTGTCCAAAAATGTCACGTCGTTGTATCGGAAAAAAGCCTGCCGCAAGGCGGTTGCTTGCAGCGCAATCAGCGGGAAGAAAACTGGAAAAGACAGGAAAGAGCAGTATGCTTTTTACACGAAGGTAAACCGCCATAGCCGAGAAGCCGACGCGGGAAGTGTCAGTGAATAATAGCCTGTTCATACCAATTTTTTCCGTGAGAGTAAAAGTTAAATAACCTGGTTTGTGTAGTTGGTACGGCAAGAAGCCGGGTCGAAGGTAGAAAGAGTTTCAAATTCCAATCGGGGCTGTTCAGGAAATTTAGTTCGGGGAAATTTTATGGGGAGAAAACATTCTTCCAAAAAACGGAGGCGCAAGTTGGGGGAGTCGTTTTGCAAAACGGCAGGCAAAGGCGGTTCGCTGCGTTAACTTGGCGCTGTTTTTAAGCCCTATTTTTGGCTCAAAAAAAATCACGACATGAAATTGAAAACTCAACGCTCTTTTCCCTTGCAGCGACTTGTTTGCCTGCTCGCACTCCATCTCCTTCTCACCTGCCGCCTGCTTGCGCAACAATCGCCTGATTTTTTGGTCACGTCTTCTGGCGACACCTTGTCGGGTGAAATTTTGCCGGGCAAAGATTTTTCACAGGAAGTGCAATTCAAGGCAGCCGGGCAGAGCAGTTTTAAATCTTACGGCATCGCCGACGTGAAAGGGTTTTCCTTTCAAGCTTATTCCTACGCTGCTACTGAAATTGCCTATCGGGACGGAAAAAAAGAAAAAGCATTTTTGACACTGCTCGCCAGTGGTTCAGCCAAGCTTTGGCAAAGCGCCAGCGAGAAAATTTTTTACGTGGAAAAGGAAGGCATTTTCTATCCGCTTGAAAAAAAAATGAGCTACGTGCTCGACTTGAAAAAACAGGAAGACAAGCGTTACATCGGTATTTTGCGCTACCTTTTTAAAGATTGCAGCGTGTCTGAAAAGCGATTGGAAGCAACCCGTTTTTCAGCCGAAAGCCTGGCTGCCATCACGCTGGCTTACAACCAATGCAAAAATCCCGGTCAGAAAATAGCTCCTCAGAAAGTTGCAAGGTTCACGTTTCAGCCAATAGCGAGCGCAGGTGTAACTTACGGTGAAGCTTTGAACTACCAGGTGCACAACCTCTATGAAAATCTCGGCTATTCTTTCGGTTACACTGCCGGCTTCAACCTTGAAATTGGCTTCAAACGAGCCTCTCGTTTTCGCCTTCGCCCTGGCATTTTCCTGACAAGCAAGAAGGGAAAAGCCAAGGAAGAATTCACCATTGTCACCCGGTACACCACCTATAATTTGTTGTACCTCCAAGTGCCGGCGAGCTTTTGCTACTATTTTTCCCACCGGGATTTTTCACCTTTCCTTTCGGCTGGGGCTGTTTACGGCTTTGCGCTACGCAATGAAATCAATATTCGCAAGGTCAATGAGGTGCATGGCATTCACCAGGAATATACCGAGCGAATTCAGAAACCTGAAGAAGTTGGCTTCAATTTCGGAGCGGGTCTTCGATTCAAACTGACCCATAAAATTCATCCCATCTTCGAATACCAGTATGAAAGAACAAATACCGTCAATCCAGCTTATCCATTGAGAATGCACAAAATTCTGTTAGGAATTCAACTCTAAACTACCCGTCATGAAACTTCATTTCCTCCTGCTCTTTTTGCTCACTTCCTTTCATGCCCAGTCGCAAAACCTGACCGGAACCTGGACAGGCGAACTCACCCAAGACGGCAAACCCGACACTTTTTTTTACCAACTCGACCTCCGCCAAACCGGCGAAAACGTCGCAGGTGAAGCCATCTCCAAAAGTCCCGACGGGAAACCCGCCGCCAAATTTGAAATCGCAGGCATCTGGGACGGCAGACTCCTCGCCCTCCAGGAAGTCCGCCAAATCGAACCGCCCGGTGCAAAATGGTGCCTCAAGCACATCCGCCTGCAACTCGCCAACCACGAAGGCAAGGCTCACCTCGAAGGCAACTGGGAAGCTGAAGGTTGCACCCCCGGAAAAATGAAGTTGGTCGGGGCTGCGCCACCTGCCCAATCACCAATCACCAATCACCAATCACCAATCACAGGTCGTTGGTCGGGGCATCTTTCGCAGGCTGACCGGGAGTATGGTTTTTACTTTGAAATCAACCTGGCGGCGGACGGCACGGGCACTTCGCAAATCATCTCCGACGGCGAAGGCGGCAATGCCACGCATCGCTTGCGCTGGTCATTCGACGAGGCGGCTGGCGAGTTGATTTTGAAGGAAAGCGAGGTGGCAGAAAAATCCGTCGCCGCCTGGCGCTGGTGCCTAAAATCTGCCCGGCTGAAATTTGAAAAAGACCCGGTGCGCTTGTCTTTGCAAGGCGAGTGGCAAGGCTTTATCGAAGGCTATTCGCAGGCGACCGGCGCTTGTGCACCTGGCAAAATGTACCTCGAAAAACCCTTGCCGCCAGTCGTCCTCAGCGAGTCGGGCAAGCCGCTGCCTGCGGCGCAAACGCCTGAATTTCAAGTTTATCAAATCAATCAAGGCAGAAAAGTAGCGGTGGAAAGGGTACTGGAAGTGAAAAGCAAAACCGTCCGCATCCGGGTTTGGGACAGCGGCACGGTGGATGGCGACGTTTGCACGCTCTTTTTGAACGGCGAAATCCTCCTGAAAAACTACCGGGTCACCCGCACAAAAAACGAGACCATCGTCAAACTGGAAAAGCCCGTGAATTACCTCATTCTTCACGCCCTCGACCTGGGCAGCATCTCGCCCAACACGGTCGCCGTTTCGGTGGACGACGGGGTGACGGAGCAGGTGGTAATTGTCAGTTCAAACTTAAAGGAGAGCGGGGCGGTGATGATTCGGGAGTTTTCGGTGAAATGAGCAGGTAGCTTTTTTAGCTTCAAAAAGCTACTTTTGTCAAAGTCAAAATCAGAAAAAGATGATAGTCGAAACAACCATCCCGACCACTTTTGCAGAACTTGCTGAAATGGGATACCCCAAGCGTATCCCGGCAACCTGGGAGGAGTTTTTGGATTCCATGGAAATCGCTGAATTCAACGTCGAGTATGACGGCAAACACATCATTATTATGGACTACGCAAGCAAACCGCACGAAAAAATTGTAGGCAACACCGTCACTATCCTCAACATTTTATTTAGAACAAATGCAGACGTAGACGTGATACCAAGTAGCCATCCCGTTTACCGGGAAGAGTGGGGCGAGCGCAGTTACAACCCTGACGTTCAGGTAGTTGTCGGCGAATCGGTGGATGTGGAACATCGCCCGGGCATGACTGCCGTCACCAATCCTGCCGTCATTTTTGAAGTGCTTTCGCCCAGCACCCGAGACAAGGATTGGTCTGAAAAACTCCCTCGCTACAAAAAAATGCCTTCCGTCAAGCACATCGTTTACCTCGAACAAGACCGCCCTTTCGTTACCGTTTTCACCCGCATCGGCGACACTGACAAATGGATAAACGTGGATTACGACAACCTGGAACAATCCTTCGAGGTGCTTGGCAAGACCGTTCCTTTGAAGGAACTTTATCTAAAAGTGAATTTCAACGAGTAGACGTAAAAAGAAAAAGGCAAACGTGCTATCCACGCTTGCCTTTTTTTATGGTTGAATTTGCATATCACGCAGCGTACCGCTTCGCCACTTCTTCCCAATTGATGACGTTGAAAAACGCCCCCACGTAATCCGGTCGCCGGTTCTGATAATTCAAATAGTAAGCGTGTTCCCACACGTCCAGCCCCAAAATAGGCGTCCCTTTTTTCTCCGCAACATCCATTAGCGGGTTGTCCTGGTTGGGCGTGGAAGTGATGAAAAGCTTGCCGTCGCCGCCCTTGCAGAGCCAAGCCCAGCCGCTGCCAAAGCGAGTCACTGCCGCCTGCGAAAATTCCTTTTTGAAATTTTCAAACGAGCCGAAAGCCTGGTTGATGGCATCTCCCAACTCGCCGCCCGGGTCGCCGCCGCCGTCGGGCGACATGATTTCCCAGAAAAGATTGTGGTTCCAGTAGCCGCCGCCGTTGTTGCGGACTGCCATGCTTGCCGTGGAAACGTTTGCCAAAATCTCCTCGATGGATTTGTTTTCCAGCGCCGTGCCAGCGATGGCGGCGTTCAGATTGTTCGTGTAAGCTGCGTGGTGCTTGCCGTGATGGATTTCCATCGTGTGCGCATCAATGTGCGGTTCGAGCGCATCGAAAGCGTAGGGCAAAGCGGGTAATTGAAAAGCCATGATTGTCTCAATTTTAGTTTTGGCAGGCGGCAGTTGGCGGCTGGCTGATTTCCGTCGCACATTACTATAAATGTGTAGCTCGAAAAATCAATCGCTCGTGAACCGTTGCCTGCGGATTGAAAAAGGCTGCGAAAATAGGCTGGTTGGGATTTCATCAGGGTAACAGGAAGGTTAAATTTTTGTTGAACAGCCTTCGATTTTCAATCAAATTTCAATCACCATCTCGCTCACCCCTTCCAGCGAAAAAATGCCAAAGCCGCCCTCGATATTTCCATGAATAATTACCGGCTCGGCAAAAGGATTGTCGTCTGCTTCTTCGCTCAAACCGCTGGATTTTAGAAACAAGTACGCATCCCTTGAAATCGAGCGCAGGCGCACCCGCAAGTGGGTGATTTCGCTCTCCTCGTACAAGTTGGCACTGAACCGCCACGAATATTTTTTCCCATCGAAAGTGGCGTCAGGCAGCAGGTAGCCGCTGAAATTGTAATGCTCCGTAATCACGTCGAGGGCGTCGAAGAAAATGCCGCTGTAATCCATCGTATCCGTCACCACTTCTACTTCGAGGCTGTAAAAATTCTCCACAAGGATTA
>CAZHLB010000185.1:0-10108 GCA_964533005.1 uncultured Saprospiraceae bacterium | reverse complement strand
TGCTACCCTCTTGTTCATCAACCGGGACAAGCGGGTGAATTATATTCTCGTCAGCATTTTTCTCGTGCTGCAATGGGCTTTTACGATTTACGAAGCCATGCATCGGAACGTCGTCGAAAATGAATTTTTCAAGCCGGACGCCCTCGGCATTTTGCTTTTGACCACGTTGAGCATTATCGCCGTTCCTGCATTTTACCACAGCTATATCTATATCACGAAGCGCCCCGAAGTGCCTCGGCATCGCAGCTTGTATTTCCTTTCGATGGTCGTTTTGGTCGGGGCAATGAGTGCTGCCTACCTTGCGAACAACATTGCCGTCACCTGGATATTTATCGAAGCGACGACCCTGGCGGCATCGGGGCTGATTTATCACCGTCGCAACAACCGCTCGCTGGAAGGCACTTGGAAATATGTTTTCGTTTGCTCCATCAGCGTCACCTTCGTTTTTATTGGCATATTGTTTTTGAGCCTCGCCATGCGGCAGCAAGGCATGACTGACCTGTCTTTTCCGGCATTGTTGCGGCAGGCGGAGTCGTTGAATGTCTTCTGGTTGCGGCTCGCTTTTATCTTTATTTTCACGGGATTTACCGCCAAGCTGGGATTGGTTCCGATGTACACGGCGGGCATTGATGCCAAGGACAAAGCGCCGTCACCCGCCTCCGCCCTTTTTTCCAGCGCCTTGATGAACGTGGGTTTTGTCGGCATTTTTCGGTTTTACCAGGTGATTGCGCACACGAGCCTGCACGCCTGGGCGAATAGCGTCATCATTATTGCGGCGCTGCTTTCCGTTTTTGTGGCGGCGGTTTATATGTTGAAGGTGAAAAATTTCAAGCGGATGCTGGCTTATTCGAGCATCGAGCACACGGGGCTGGTGATGCTCGGCGTGGCGGCTGGCGGGGTTGGATATTATGCCGCCGTGCTGCATATTGTGCTTCATGCTTTTGCGAAATCGAGCTTGTTTTTTCAGACTGGGCAGACGCACCGCATATTTCAAACTAAAAATATCGAACAGACGGGGAATTATTTCAAATATCACCGGGCAGGTGCGCTGGTGCTGCTGCTTGGGTTTATTTGTGCGACGGCGATGCCGCCTTCGGGGTTGTTTATTAGCGAGTTTATGATTTTCCGGGCGCTGTTCGAGGGGCGGCATTTGTTCATATTGATATTCGTTTTGCTGCTGCTGACGATGATAATATGGGCTTTTGGGGAGAACCTTTTTAAGCTGCTTTTTACGCCGCTGGAAGGGTTTGATGAGAGCAACGTGGAAAAAATTAAATTCCGGGAGACTATTTCCCAATTCGTGCTGCTGGGGTTGGTGATTTATTTGGGATTTAATCCGCCGGGGATTATGGTGGAATTGATAAATGAGGCGGTGAGCAATTTGCCACATTAGACATTAGACGGGATGGGAACGCGGATGACGCGGATTGGGCGGATTTACACGGATTTTTTTCACACGTAAATTCATAATACTATGCTACTACACGAAAAATTGACCGACCAGATTTTGAATGCTTTTTACGAAGTCTATAATGAACTGGGTTATGGATTTCTGGAAAGAGTTTATCAAAATGCCCTGTACTTTGAGTTGAAAGACAGGGGGTTTAATGCGGTTCCACAAAGGCGATGCACCGTGTTTTACAAAGGCAGAGAGGTTGGAGATTATTTCTCCGATATCATTGTCAACGACATGGTTATCCTTGAATTGAAAACTTGTGAAACCATTCTGGAAGAACATGAACTGCAATTGCAGAATTACCTCAAAGCAACTTCAATTGAAGTTGGCTTCGTATTGAATTTTGGCAAAGAGCCAGAATTCTCCCGAAAAATATTCACCAACAGAATGAAAAAATTGAAACGACCAAATCCGTGATAATCCGCCCAATCCGCGTTATCCGCGTTTCCATCCCGTCTAATGTCTAATGTCTGATTATATGCAACCAGCCATTTTAAAAAACAATCAAACCATCCCACTGCCGTCCATTCCGGTACTGGAATATGAAACCTTCCTGGCGCAAAACACCGCCATGCTACAGAAACCGGAATGCCACTGCGTGAATTATTTCGGCGTCCCCTGGCAAGGCAAAATCCGCCTGTTTTGCTGCATGGCAAACGACAAAGAAGCGACCATCCTCGTCTCCTCCGCCATCGTGGACGCCGACAAAAACCTGCCTTCCTTCACCCGCCAGCATTTCGCTTTTCAAAAATTCGAGCGGGAAATCCACGAAAATTTTGGCGTTCAATACACCGACCATCCCTGGCTGAAACCTGTTCGCTACTCTTTCGACCGGACAGACAAAAGCAGCGGCATCGTCAATTATCCCTTCTTTTCCATCGAAAGCGAGGAGTTGCACGAGGTGGGCGTGGGGCCCATCCATGCCGGGGTCATCGAGCCGGGTCATTTTCGATTCATCTGCAATGGCGAGCAAATCCTGCACCTCGAAATCCAGTTGGGCTTCCAGCACCGGGGCATCGAGCGGCTGTTTTTAGAAAAGAAAAAGCCGCTGCAACGCACCATCCTCGCCGAGAGCATTGCGGGCGACACGGTGGCGGGTCATGCCGTTGCCTTCGTGAATTTGTGGGAAAGTTTGTGCGGATATCAAGCAAGCGAAGACTTGCAATTTGCCAGAACATTGACGCTCGAATTGGAGCGCATCGCCATCCATACGGGCGACCTGAGCGCCATTTGCACCGACATCGCCTACCAATTGGGCAGCGCCGTTTTTGGCAGACTTCGGACGCCGGTGATTAATTTTTTCCAGGTCTGGTGCGGAAACCGTTTTGCCAAAGGGCTGATTCGTGCCGGGAAAAACAATTACCCTTTCACGCAAGAACTCGCCGATGCTTTGCTCAAATTGCTGGATGACTACGAGCCTGATTTTGACGAGATGTGGAATAAATTTCACACCCTGCCGAGCGCCCTTTCCCGCTTAGAAAAAACGGGCGTGGTGAGTCAGGAGCAGCTAAATTCTATCGGCGCAGTCGGCATGGCGGCGAGGATGGGTAGCGTCAACCGGGACATCCGTGCTTCGCATCCGCACGACCTATATTCTTCGCTCGGTCATGTGCCGGAAATAAAGCATCACGGCGACGTTTATTCCCGCACACATATTCGCTATGATGAAATCAAGCAATCCATTGGATATTTGAGAAAGCTGGTTCAACATATTCCGGCGAAGGGGGGGCATCAAATTGAATTATCGAAACCATCGCCCAATTCATTTGCCATATCATTGACCGAAGGCTGGCGGGGCGAAATATGCCACTGCGCCATCACCGATGTAACCGGCGAATTGCTTCATTACAAAATAAAAGACCCGTCGTTTCACAACTGGCTGGCGCTGGCTTTGGCAGTGCGAAACAACGAGATATCCGATTTCCCGATTAACAACAAGAGCTTTAATCTGTCCTATTGCGGGCATGATTTATAGTTTCGGAGAGAGATGGTTTTTTTGAAAAATTTTTTCAAAATTTTTCAAAAAAACCATCTCTCTCCATACTCTGCTTAATACATGATTGGCAACCTGAAAATACTTTTTCATCAAGGTAAGCAATACATCCCTGACGTGACCACCGCCAAAGCGCCGGGCATATTCAAAGGCAGACCCGTCATCAGCTATGAATTGGTGGACGAACTAGCCCTCGTCGAGCTTTGCCCAACAGATGCCATTGCTGCAAACCCACTCCAAATTGATTTGGGCAAATGCGTTTTCTGCGGCGAATGCGCTTTCGCTTTTCCTGAAAAAATAAGGTTCACCACCGACTATAAATTAGCTGCAAACGAGCGGGAAGGCTTGATAATCAAGGCAGGTGAAGACCACCCCATCGAGTTAAATCCAGCCTTAATTCGCAAGGAAATATCCGACTATTTCAGCGGCTCTTTAAAACTGCGGCAAGTCTCGGCGGCGGGCGACAACAGTTGCGAATGGGAATTAAATGCCTGCGGAAACGTCAATTTCGACATGGGGCGCTACGGCATCGAGTTCGTCGCATCGCCTCGCCATGCCGACGGAATTGTAATAACGGGGCCTATTTCTGAAAATATGGCGGAGCCGCTGCAAATATGTTACGACGCCACGCCCGACCCAAAAATCATCATCCTCGCAGGCACGGACGCCATCAGCGGCGGCATTTTCGCAGGCAGCCCTGCGCTCGACCGGCGTTTTCTTTCCAAATACAAGATTGATTTGTACGTGCCCGGCAATCCCGTTCATCCGCTCACCTTCATCAATGGCATACTTGATTTAATCAGGAAGAGGAAGTGAGGTATGAGGTATGAGGTATGGCGCACCATACCTCATACCTCATACCTCAATCTTGTTTTTTATTCAGGAAGTCCAGCACCGTGTTCGTGATGTCAAGCTCCGGGTCGGCGACAATGACCGGGCTGCCCTGACCAGTGACGAGGATATAGTTGTAGCCAACTTCCTGTTTGAGTGAATCGAGGTAACCTCTGATTTGATTGGTGAATTGCTCGTTGAACTTGTCCGTTTCGTCGAGCAAGCCATTGGCGAGGTTGTCCCGCTCTTTGGCGAGGGCTTGTTCTTTATTGCCGAGGCGTTTTTCTTCATCTTCCATTTCCTTGCGGGTCATGGTTCCACCTTGTGCTTTTTGCTGGTAGGCAATTACCTCTTTTTGAAAGGCTTGCAGTTTGCCTTGCACCCTGGCTTCGGCGTCTGCCTGGCGTTTTTCAAGCTCATTTTTTTTGGCTTGGAAAGTATTGCTGTTGGCGTGCAGCGAGTCGAGGTTGATGTGAACGACGCTCAATGACTGCGCAACACCCATCGTGTCGGTGGACATGGGCGGCGTTTTGGGCGGTTTTTTCCCGGCGAAGCGGTCAACAAAGAGAAAAATGACCGCCAGCAACAGGACGATATTTAAAACCAAAGACAGATTTTTCATCGAATAAAAATTGAAGTTTAAGGCACGAAGTAGCTGAAAAACAGCCTTTTCTGCGAGGGCGGCAAAGCTAACCAAATTTCAAAACGAAGCTTCCGAGCCTCAGACCTGACCGCACTTGAAGTGCGGTCAGGTCTTGGCGCAGGTCAAAATTTTTCCAGCTTGAGCCAGATTCCCTTTTGCCCGCAACGCCAACCGTCACCTGCCGGGGACTGGCGGTCAAAAATGACAATGAACTGTCGCTCGGGAAGCCTCGTGTTCGATAAAATTTGCCGGATGGCTTTCATCCGCTTGAACCCCTCCTTTTCCTCCATTTCCGACAAGACCACCCACAAGCGATGGTCTGGAAACTGCCGAAGGCTGGCAGCGATTTCCCGCCAAACCCAACGCTCGAAAGCCTCCACGGAATTTTGATTTGCCTCGAAAGCAAGCGTCTCGCACTGTCCTTCCATCCAATTCGCCAGGTCTTCGATGCTTTTCAGGTCGGGCTTTTTGGGAAATTCCCAGCCGTTCTGCCCAAATTCAGGAAAAACCTGCGCCATGATTTTCTCGTGCTTGTAGCCGGGGTCAATCAATTGAGCCGTGTCCACGAGAGGTTGCAAGGTTTGGCAATCAATGGGCAGGAGCGGCGTCAGATTGTCCAGCAAAATATTGCCATTGTATGCGGTGTCCGTGCCGGTGACGTAGAATGCCTCGAAGGAGATGTGAGTCAGCGAGTCGGGGGCTATGATTTGAAAGAAATATTTTTTCCAGTCCAGGTGAGCCACGGGCGGCGACTCCACCAGCAGCGCCTTTTGCCCGCAAGGGCTGATGCCGCCCCAGACTCGCAACACGACCGGCGAATTGTAATTGAGCAGCTCGCCGCTGCGATTTCGGCTGAACAAATTTTTGGAGCGGCAAAGCTGAACGCTGAATGAGTAGCAAGCGCCTGCCTGCAAGTGTGCGGCTAATTTTTGCCCCATGCTTTCCCTCGTGGCATCGTCCCGGACGACTAAACCCACGTAGGTTTCACCGTGAAATGGTTTTTGAACCACTTCAAAATTGCCCTTTGGCACCGGATGGATGTCGGGCGGCGAGGCGTCGTTGAAAGCGCAATTTTGCCAGCCGCCGGGTGTTTTTGCGTAGCCAGGGTAGTCCTCGAAAGATGGGTTGGTGAAAAAAATCGCTTGCTGCGCCAAAAGAAAACAGCCCGGCAACAGCATCATCCCAAGCAGGAAATTGAGGTTTAACCTTGTCTTCATCTTGAAACGTAACCTTTGGCGCTCATCCGAGCCTAAAGCTGACAGGTGGAAAACGGGCTTTTGAGAGATAAAAAATGAAATTTTTTATCTCTCAAAAGCCCGTTTTCCACCT
Organism: uncultured Saprospiraceae bacterium; assembly: GCA_964533005.1. Classification (GTDB taxonomy): domain Bacteria; phylum Bacteroidota; class Bacteroidia; order Chitinophagales; family Saprospiraceae; genus UBA6168. The sequence continues at coordinate 3,856 of CAZHLB010000185.1, read as the reverse complement.
GTCAGCTTTTGCCACAATTTTAAACATGAAAATCCACCTGTCCATTTGCCTTTTCTTTGCCGCCTTCACCGCCGCAAATACACAAAACATGAATCACCAAACCTTCGATTGGCAAGGTCACCGGGGCTGCTGGGGCTTGCTGCCGGAAAACTCCATCCCCGCATTTTTGAAAGCCCTCGAATTCCCGGTGACGACGCTGGAACTCGACCTCGCCGTGTCGAAAGACAACCGCCTCATCGTCAGCCACGAACCCTGGATGTCCGCCGACATTTGCTCGAAACCCGACGGCTCCCCGGTGACGAAATCGGAAGCGATGAACCTGAAAATCAGGGACTTGACTTACGAAGAAATCAAAAATTACGATTGCGGCAGCCGAGGTAATTCACGCTTCCCTGAGCAGCAGGCGATGAAAACACACAAGCCTTCGCTGGCTGAGGTGGTGGCTGAGGTGAAAAGATATTGTACTGAAAAAGGCAAGCCGATGCCTCGTTTCAACATCGAAATCAAGAGCCTGCCGGAAGGCGACGGCATCTTCACGCCCATGCCGGAGGAGTTTGTAAAATTGGTTTTGGACGAAATCAATGCGTTGAAAATCAAGGAGCTGACTTGCATTCAATCCTTCGACGTGCGCCCGTTGCAGGTGCTGAAAAAGCTCGACCCGGCGGTCACCATCGCCTTGTTGGTGGAAAATATGGACGGCGTTGAAAAGAACCTCGAACGGCTTGGTTTTCAACCGGATATCTACAGTTCATACTACGTTTTGCTGCGAAAAAAGGCGGTGAAAAAGCTGCACGAGCAAGGCATCAAAGTCATTCCCTGGACGGTGAACTCGGTGAAAGCGATGGAAAAATTGAGGCGGTGGGGGGTGGATGGTATCATCACGGACTATCCGAATTTGATTGAAGCTGTGAAGTAGTGGATTTTTACTTTTGCTAAAAATCCGTCCGCCATGCCAATCAAATCACTCCTCCTCGTCCTTCTTGCCTCCTTTTTCCTTGCCTGCAATTCCGCCCGGCAAGCAAAAAACCCACCCGCCACCGGCTTCAACGAAGCCGCCTCCGACGCCCGTGCCATGCAAATCGCAGACGAAGTCATGACCGCCCTCGGCGGCAGAAAAGCCTGGGACGACACCCGCTACCTCACCTGGGTTTTCTTCGGTCGCCGCAAACATTGCTGGGACAAACACACTGGCGACATCCGCATCGAGTCCACCGGCGACAGCATGGTTTACCTGCTGAACATCAACACGTTGCAAGGAAAAATCTGGCGCAAAGGCAAAGAAGAAACGCACCCTGACACGCTTCAGAAGTACCTCGAACGAGGCAAAAGCATCTGGATTAACGACGCCTACTGGCTGGTCATGCCGTACAAATTGAAGGACAGCGGCGTGACTTTGAAGTACCTCGGCGAGCAAAACACGGAAGCCGGAATACCCGCCGACGTCCTCCAACTCACCTTCCAAAACGTCGGCGACACGCCTGAAAACAAGTACCACGTTTTTGTGGACAAGACGTCGAGGCTGGTCGTTCAGTGGTCTTATTTTAAAAATGCCGCCAACGAAAAACCCGATTTCACCAGCCCTTGGGACGACTGGAAAAAGTATGGGAACATCATGCTTTCCGGCGGGCGAGGCAAGGGGAGTTTGACAGAAATCGGTGCGCCGGAGACGATGCCGACGGGGATGTTTACCTCTTTAAAATGATGTTGCTCAAAAAGCTGACAGGTGAAAAATCCCTTTTTGGAGAGAAAAAAAATTTCATTTTTTTTCTCTCCAAAAAGGGATTTTCCACCTGTCAGCTTTAAGCTCGAATTTATCCAAAAAGACTGTCAATGAAGGTTTTACAAAAGCTCCTATTTGCCTGCGCCCTCTTTTTTCTGCCAGCCTCCATGCTTGCGCAAAACGCCAAAGCCTACGAAAAAGCAGGCGACAAAGCCTTTGCCGCCCGTGATTTCTATGCCGCTTCCCTGCACTTCCAGGAAGCTATAAAACAGTCGCCGGAACAGGTGCGCCTTTGGTTCAAGTATGCCGAAACCGCCCGCCAGTTCAATGCCTACGAAGAGGCGGAAAATTATTACGCCAAAGTCTGGCGCAGCGAGGAAGGGGCGGCATTTCCGATGGCTATGTTCTGGTTGGGGCAGGTGAAAAAGAGCCTCGGCAAGTACCAAGAAGCCATCGAAGTGTTCGAGGAGTTTCTGAAAAAAAGCACCGGGGAAGATTACTATTCCACCTGGGCGAAGCGGGAATTGGAAACCTGTCGCTGGGCAAGCGAGATGAAACCTGCCGACGACCCCCTCATCAAAGTCGAGCATTTGGACAAAAAAATCAACTCGCCGTACTCCGAATTTGGCGCTTTGGAGGTGGAAAACACCTTGTATTATTCGTCCTACCGCTTCGATTTTCCCGGCGACCAAAACCTGCCGGAGCGCAAGCTGACCAAAGTCCTCACCTCCTTGAATTTGGCAAAAGGCAAGACGATGCCAAAGGGCTTCAACGACGACGGAAAGCACACCGCCCACACCGCTTTCAGCTTAGACGGCAACAAGATTTACTTCACGATTTGCGAATACGTGTCTGCGTCGGACATCCGGTGCGAGCTTTTTTCCCGCAAAAAAGACAAGCGGGGAAAGTGGGAAACCAAAGCCGACCGCCTGCCCGATGCCATCAATTTGAAGGGCTACACCGCCACGCATCCGAGCATCGGCTTCGACTCGACCAGCCAAAAAGAAGTGCTCTATTTTGTCTCCGACCGACCCAACGGCAAGGGTAAATTAGACATTTGGTACTGCGAATTTGAAAAAGACAAGTTCCTGGAACCCAAGAACTTGGAAGCAACGAACACGCCCGAAAACGACGCCTCGCCGTTTTTCCACGTCAAGAGCCAGACCTTGTATTTCAGTTCGGAAGGGCATCCGAGCCTCGGCGGATATGATATTTATAAGGTGAAAAAACAAGCCGCCTGGGGCGAAATCACGCACTGCGGCGTGCCGGTAAATTCAAGTTACCACGACCTCTATTTTTCCCTGAACGAGTGCGCCTGCACGGCTTTTTTGTCCTCCAACCGCCCCGGCTCGTTTTACCTCGACCCGTCGAACAAGGCTTGCTGCTTCGATTTGTACCGGGTGACTTTTGACAAAAAACAGCCGCCCGAACCTGGTCAGCCGCCTGTCGTGGAAATCCCGCCACCTGCGCTGCCGCCAACTCCACCTGTTCCGACCACGCTGGAAGATTTCCTGCCGCTCGCCCTTTATTTTGACAACGACGAGCCGGACAAACGCACCAACCGCACCTCGACCAAAAAAAACTACGAAACCACTTTCCTGAAATATTTCGAGCGAAAGCCTGAGTACCTGGAGCGTTTCACGAAGCCTCTTTCGGAAGAAGATGCCGAAACTGCAACTTCCGATTTGGACGACTTTTTTGAAAACGAGGCAAAACGTGGCTACGACTTCCTCCAGCTTTTCAGCAACATCCTCTTGAAACGCCTCGAAAATGGCGAGCGGGTCGAAATCGTCATCAAAGGCTATACCAGCCCCCGTGCGAAAAGCGACTACAACGACAACCTCGCCCAGCGCAGAATCAGCAGCTTGCGCAACCATTTTGACACGTGGCGGGACGGGATTTTTCAGCCTTTTTTGAAGGAAGGAAAGCTGGTCATTTCGGAAGCACCGTTTGGTGAGACCAAAGCGAGTACGGCGGTCAGCGATGATTTGGTGGATGAACGGAATTCGATTTACAGCGTGGGCGCTGCGAAGGAAAGGCGGGTTGAAATCGTGGAGGTGAAGTAGGATTTAGAAATGCCATTTTTTCAAAAATGACATTTCTATCCCTTGGACTTTGGACACTTTTGGGACGCGA
>CAZHLB010000184.1:0-10125 GCA_964533005.1 uncultured Saprospiraceae bacterium | reverse complement strand
CCCATCCGCCCCCCCACCCCCCAACCCCCCAACAACCCCCCCCTAAAAAAACTGGACACAAACCACTTTCAGCCAGATGGGAACATGAGCCATAAAAATCGCATGAAAAAAGTATTTGAAATCCCATCCGTCCACGACTACAACGCCGCTTTCGGCATCGAAACCCTGCACCCTTTGGTCAGCGTGATTGATTTTTCCAAGGCAAAACCCCCTTCAAGCCGGGGCGATGTGGAACATTTCAGTTTTGGTTTTTACGCCATTTTTTTGAAGCAGGGACAGCAATGTATCATGAAGTATGGGCGGAACAATTATGACTACCAGGACGGCACTTTGGTTTTCATTGCGCCTGGACAGGTATTGACCATCGAAATGACTGACAAAAACTACCCGCTTCAAGGCTATGGTTTGCTGTTTCACCCGGATTTGATTTTGGGAACTACCCTGGGACGAAGCATCAAGGAATACGCTTTCTTTTCTTACGAAGTGCATGAGGCGCTGCACTTATCGGAGCGGGAAAAGCAAATCGTCCTCGACTGTTTTTCCAAAATTGAGTATGAATTAAATCGGGGAATTGACAAGCACAGCAAGACCCTGATTGCCTCCAATATCGAATTGTTTCTGAATTACTGCCAACGCTTTTACGACCGGCAATTCATCACAAGAGACCATATCAACAAGGGGATTTTGAAAAAATTTGAAGAACTGTTAAATGGCTATTTTTCATCGGACAAGCCACAGGAAATTGGCTTGCCCTCCGTTGCTTATTGTGCCCAGGAATTGAATTTATCTGCCAATTATTTTGGCGATTTAATTAAAAAAGAAACCGGTAAATCGGCGCAGGAATACATTCAATCCAAGTTGATTGAAGTGGCAAAGGAGCGGATTTTCGACCCTGCCAAATCCGTCAGCGAAGTGGCTTATGAATTGGGATTTAAATATCCGCAGCATTTCAGCCGGTTATTTAAACAGCGAGTTGGGTGTTCGCCGAATGAGTATAGGGGGTTGAATTATTGTAATCGAGGACGGGCTTATCCGGGTTCCGTTCAACCAATTGGTAAGCAAATCCATTGACGATACCGGGCTGCCCGGCTGTTATTTCAAAGATTTTGTCCACGACTTTTGGCTCGAAGGCTTGCCCGGTTTCTTGCGTATGCTGGGCGAGCAAATCCCTGACTTCTCCTTTGGAAAAATAGGGAATAAGCAAATTGTCAGCGATATTAAATGGGCTTGCATTGTCGCTAACTATTCCGACAATATTGGTAACACCGACTAATATGGTGCTTTTCAGGCAATGCGTATCACGAGAATGATACAGGTTGCGAATAGTATGCAGGAATTGCCCAAAAAAATCGGGATTTAATCCTTCTATTTCATCAATAATCATGACCACCCGGCTGTTTTTGATAGTCTCTACGAAACTGGAAAATTCATCCAAAGTGCGGAATTCGGGGGCTTGCAAGCCGGCATCAATAAATTTTCGTTACAGCGTATTGAGCAACCCGCTCAAAAATGCCCCATTGTAATTCTCAACATTAAATTGTACGACCTGGTAGCCCTCCTTTTCCAATTCGGTTTGCAGCAAGCGGAAATAAGTGCTTTTCCCCGTCTGTCGAGGCGCCAAAATGGTAAAATACCGATAGTTTTTGCCCTTTCGCAATCAATGCCTTGCGTTCCAAGGTGTAATGCTCTGCCGGAATATTCGGGCCCGATGTATTGAAAAATCTCATGTTGGCAAAAGTAAAAGAACCGGCATAACCGGGACAATGAAGTTTTTCCTTTTTGAAAAAAACTGGGTAGTGGCATTCTTTGACTGACAATCGCCTCTGCCTTTAGGGGCTGGGGGGTGTTGGCGATTTCTTTTTGAGTCTTTGAAAATTCCAGGGAGAATTTGCGTTTTCTCTTCCGGTTTTCGAGAATTCCAGCGAGAATTAGCCAATTCTCTCGCCGATTTGGAAAATTCCGGGAAGAATTAGTGATTTCTCCGCCGAATTCTTCAAAACTGAAAAGAAATGGCGTTTTCCCGGCGGGATTTTACGATGACTGAAAAAGAATTGGCGATTTCTCCGGCGAATTTGTCAATACTGAAAAAGAAAAAGTGGTTTCCCGGCGGGATTTCACGATAAATAGAAAGCGAATACCGATTCCCCCGGCAGGATGTGATGGCAAAGCCGCAATTTCAAACGATTTCAACCTGCCGCACACAATTTCATACGATTCAAACTTACCTTCGCCGCCGTTTTTTTCCAAGTTCTTCAAAAATGCTTACAGCTTCAAATATTTACGTTCAATATGGCGAACGCATCCTGCTCGACCACATCACTTTTGTCGTTGGCGAGCGGGAGCGCATCGGTTTGGTCGGCAGAAATGGTGCAGGCAAGTCCACTTTGCTGAAAATCATTGCCGGAAACCAAACGCCAGACGAGGGTTCAGTGGCTCGCCCGTCCAGTTCCACGCTCGGTTTTTTGCACCAGGAAATGAATTTGCCGAAGGGCAAAACCGTCCTCGACGAGACCCTGACTGCCTTTGACGAGACTAAAAAACTGGAACAACGCCTCGAAAAAGTCCACGAAGATGTCGCTACCCGCACCGACTACGAGAGCGACGGCTACATGAATTTGTTGACCGAAATGGCAGACCTGGAACACCGTTTCCACCTGCTTGGCGGCGGCAATATTCAGGCGGAATCGGAGCAAGTTTTGAAAGGTTTGGGCTTTCAACAGAAAGATTTTCAGCGGTTGACGGATGAATTTAGCGGCGGCTGGCAAATGCGCATCGAACTTGCCAAGATGCTTCTCCAGCGTCCCGACTACCTCCTGCTCGATGAGCCTACGAACCACCTCGATATCGAAAGCATCCTCTGGCTCGAAGAATTTTTGAAGACTTACGAAGGCTCCGTCATCGTGATTTCCCACGATAAAATGTTTCTCGACAACGTGACCAAGCGCACGGTGGAAATTGAGTTGGGACGAACCTACGACTACAAAGCTTCTTACTCCGGCTACGTCGAAATGCGGGAAGACCGTCGGGAAAAAATGCAGGCGTCGTTTGACAATCAGCAAAAACAGATTGCCGAGATGGAGCGCACCATCAAGCGTTTCATGGCGAAAGCGACCAAGACGACGATGGCGCAATCCATGCAAAAGCGTCTTGAAAAAATTGACCGCATTGAAATAGAAGACCAGGATACGGCGGTGATGAATATTCGTTTTCCCCAAGCTCCACGTGCCGGTCAGGTCGTTTTGGAAGCGCATCATTTGACTAAAAAATATGGCGAATTAACGGTACTGAAGGATGTCGAATTAAAAATAGACCGGGGCGAGCGTCTCTCATTTGTGGGGCAAAACGGGCAAGGGAAAACGACGTTGGCGAAAATATTGGTTGGTCAATTGCAAGCTACTTCCGGTGACTTGAAAATGGGTTACAATATTCATTTGGGATATTATGCTCAGAACCAATCCGAAGCGCTTACTTCCAGTTTGACTTTGCTGGAAACGATGGAAAATCATAGCCCGCCGGAAATGCGCACTAAATTACGAGCCATCCTCGGCGCTTTTCTTTTTACCGGCGAAGACCATGACAAAAAGGTTTCCGTGCTTTCCGGTGGCGAACGGGCGAGGCTTGCGTTGGCTTGTTTGCTGCTGAAACCCATCAATTTTCTCGTCCTCGATGAGCCGACCAATCACTTGGATATGCTTTCCAAAGAGGTGCTGAAAAGAGCCATCCTCGAATATGACGGTACGCTCGTAGTTGTCTCCCACGACCGGGATTTCCTCGCAGGATTGACGGAAAAAACCATCGAGTTTCGAGACAAAAAGCTGCACACTTACCTCGGCGACGTGAATTATTTCCTCGAAAAAAGAAAGCTCGATGATATGCGCCAGGTAGAAATGGCAACGGCGGCAAAAGCTGCCGCAAATGCCTCCAAAAATAATGGTCGGGAATTGGGCTACGAGGAGCGCCGCCAATTGCAAAAGCTGGTGCAGCAAGCCGAGAAGAAAGTGGAAAAATTTGAAGGTCAAATCGCAGAATTAGAAGCTAAAATGGGTGCGCCGGATTTTTATATTAAACCTGAACATCAAGAAATTATGAAGAAACATGGGCAGGCGCAGCAGGATTTGGAAGATGCGATGGCGGAGTGGATGAATGCGCAGGAGGCGCTGGGTGTTTGAAGCTATTTTTGACGCTGAAAGACGCTGATTTTGTATGATTTTTTATGTTGTTTCCAGTCTAAAGTCATACAAAATCAGCGTCTTTCAGCGTCAAAAAATATCGCTGTTTAAATGAGGTCGGGAAATGTATGTGCAATTGAAATTCTACCTCGTTCATCCCGCCTCACTTTCCCGCAAGCCGACACCGGGTCGTGCTCGAAAATCAATATCTCGCCATTATTTACCGCATTATTTAATACTACCTCTTTTTCTTCCAACGTAATTAACGGACGCACGTCATAAGCCATGACATAAGGCAATCCCACGTGAAAAGAAGAAGGCATTAAATCGGCGCAATAAACATATCGCTGCGCTCCTGCTGAAATATGCAGCACCATCATCGCTTCCGTATGCCCATAAACATATTGAACGGAAATACCGGGCAGCCATTCAAACAAATCCCGCTGAACGTCGAGGAATTGCATCACACCTGCCTCTCGCAACGGGACAAAGTTTTCTTTTAAAAAAGATGCTTTTTCCCGCTCATTTGGCTGCATCGCCCAATTCCAATGGACTTCATTTGACCAATATGTGGCATTTGGAAAAGCCGGAATCAGGCGTTTGTTTTCATCATATTTTACCGCACCTCCACAGTGGTCGAAATGCAAATGCGTGAAAAATACGTCGGTAATTTCTTCCGGTAAAATATGGTGCATGGCGAGCGAGCCGAGCAAAGTATCCGTGCCGTGTGGCTCGAAAAAAGAGCGCCATTTGGCATCTTGTTTATCGCCGATGCCGCAGTCCACGAGAATATTCCGGTTGCCGGTTTGGATAAGCAGGCAACGCAATGCCCAGGTGCAAAGGTTGTTTTCGTCGGGCGGATTGAGGCGCTGCCAAAGGTGCTTGGGCACGATGCCGAACATGGCGCCACCGTCGAGTTTGAAATTGCCGGTTGGAATGGCGGTGATTTTCATGGTGTTGAGCAAAACGTCGGCAGGGTTTAGAACCCTGTTGATTACCCATAGAATAACCTCTTGAATCGAGTAAATAAGCAACAGCTCCGTAGCAACGGGTTTTATACCCGTTTCGAAGAGTGGCGATAGGCCTTTCGCCACTCTCCGAAACGGGTATAAAACCCGTCGCTACGGAGCTGTTGCTTATTTGCCCATATCAAACCTTTGACTTTCAAGAAGATATTCTATGGGTAATTAACAGGGTTCTAAACCCTGCCGACGTTGAGAAGTAGTTTAATTATTCGAAGCAAAAGGCGCAAACTCAATCTCCTTCGCCAACCGCTGCAATTCCGCCTCCACACTTCGGGGTTGGTAGCCGATTCCCCTGATTTTATCGCAGATGAGCGAAAGATTAGGCGGTCGAAAAGAAGCCATCGCCATTTCTTTTTGCGAGCGGCTAACCACTTTTGCCGCTGGCAAATTAAAAGCTTGTTTGGCGAGCATGGCAAAATCATACCTCGACATCGGGTTTTCGCCAGCTATGTGAAAAATGCCATTTGCGCCTTGTTCCAGCAACAAAAACAAGCCCTCTGCCGCAGCGTCGGCACTCAAAAAGGTGCGGATTTCATCGTGAAAAGCAGTGACCCCCAGGAATTTTTGCCAGGCATCCAGCCAACTGCTCAGAAAGCTGCCCCTCACCGGGCTACTCGCTCCGTAAAGCACAGAAATACGTGCAATTACAGCATCGGGATAGATTTCTTCTACCCGCTTTTCTGCCGTTAATTTTTGTTTGCCATATTCATTGCTGGGCTTTGCCAGGTCGGTTTCAGCATAATTGCCTTTCAATCCATCGAACACTTGCTCGCTGGAAGTAAACACGAAACGGATTCGCCGCTCGGCGCACATTTCCACAAGGCGGGTAGTTGCTTCCACGTTGAGTTGGTATCCTTCCCAGGTTCTTTTTTCGCAAAATCCGGTATCGGAATGAGCGGCGAGGTGAAAAACAGCGGTGGGACGGGTTTCTTTCAAAGCCTTCCAGGTCAGGTCTTTATTGGTCAGGTCGAGTTGGATGGCGTCCGTTTTTGGAGGAATGCCCTCCCGTTTGTCCTTGAATGCGCCGACGACTTGCCAATTTTCCTGCGAAAAACGGCAAACGTGCCAGCCCAAAAAACCGGAAGCGCCGGTGACTAAAATTTTTTTCATGTCAGAAATTCTAAGTCGGTACGGGGCGGCGAAAATAGCTTTCGATTTCGGATTTGGGATTTGGGATTTCGGATTTGCCACTCCCACCAAATCCGAAATCCCAAATCCCAAATCCGAAATCCAATTACCTTCGCCGAGACTGAAAAATTAAATACTTATCTAATCTGGAATCAAACGTATGCACACGGAATTAGCCCATCACCAACTCATTGAAGACGCCGCCGGCATGGAATCTTTTGCCCGGGAAAATCAAGGCATCGAATGGATGTGCTTCGACACGGAATTCATTGGCGAAAAACGCTTCGTGACCACCATTTGCCTCATCCAAATCGCCACCGAGCGTGGCTTTTTTCTGATTGACCCATTGGCAGTGAAAGACCTCCAACCTGTTCTTGACTTGCTCATGGACGAGCGGATTGTCAAGGTTTTGCATGCAGGCGAAAACGATTACCGCTTGTTCAACACACACTACGGCATCATCCCGAAAAACACTTTCGACACACAAATCGCCGCCGCTTTTTGCGGTTACAAACACCCGGTGGCTTTCAGCAAACTCGTTGAAAGTGAGCTACATATCGAAGTCAGCAAGGGCTATACAGTGACCAATTGGGAGAAGCGTCCCTTTGATAGGAAGCAACTCAAGTATGCCCTTCACGACGTGATTCACTTGTACGATTTGTGGAAAAAATTGGAGCGCAAGCTGTCTCGCCTCGGTCGGCTGGATTGGGCATGGGATGAATTCCGCTTGCAACTCGAAGACCCCGCCGAGTACGAACAAGACCCGTTCAAAGAAGCCATCGAAAGCAACCTTATCAAGAGCTTGAAATTCAGGGAGCAAGTTTTCCTTGTTCGCCTGCTCAACTGGCGAACCACTGAAGCCCGCAACCGCAACCATTCCCGTGAAATGGTCATGCCCGGCAAATACATCGGCGCTATTGTTCGGGCGGTGCATTCCGGTTTGGACGCTTTGACGCACGACCGGCGCCTGCCCGACAACCTCATCCAACGTTACGGCAGGTCTTTCATCGAAATGTACGAGGGCCCGGCGACGAAGCAGGAACGGGATATTCTCAGCCAAATTCCCAGGGACAACAGCGACAATCCCAAGCAGGATATTTTGATGGAAATGTTAGACCTGCTCGTGCGCTACAAGTGCCTCGAAAATGGCATTTCGCACCACCTGGTGCTGCACCGGGGCGCTTTGAAAAGGATGAAAAACGACAAGGATTTTTTTGACCCAAGTTTGGAAAGTGGCTGGCGGCGGGAGTTTTTGGGCGAGGAAATCACCAGTTGGTTCGAGCATCGGCACCAATTGGATATTCAGTTTTTGGACGGGAAATTTGAGTTGAAAATGAATGGAATGGCTGAGTAAATTTGCCAATCATCAAAACAAAAACAGGACAATGACTTTGGGAAAAAGAAGGGTTCGGGCACATATCATTGGCGCTTTGGGCGTCAATCACGTAGAAAGGCAAATTTTGCTTGCCGGATACGTGCTTGAAAAAACAGTCCATGATTATGACATTGACGGCTTTATTCAAACCTTCGATAAAACCGGGCTGTTAGACCGCACCGTTTTTGGCGTCCAAATCAAGGCAACTGAAAAAATCAAACTCAACAAATCGTAGGATGCCATCAAAATATCATTCTCGAAAAGAGATTTAAAACGCTGGCTTAACCATAGTTTGCTGGTTTTTATAGTGCTGTACGATACCAGCGGGGACAAGGCTTATTACCTTGATTTACAAGAATATTTCAAAAGACGCCGTGAAAAGTTGAAGAAGGTCAATAAATTTATCCAACTTTTAATTCCGCTTGAAAATGTCTTTGACCCAAAGGCAGTGAAAGCAATAAAAAAGAAATGCGATGAAGTATTTTGGAATGGAGCCATTCGATAGCGTTAGGTATCAAAAAATAACCTGGGGGGAATTGAGAAAAGCACTTTCGAGTCTTGGATTCAAAAGAATTAAAAGTATTGAAGGAGCTATCGAAGGGCATTATTTTACTTTGTGGGATGATGGCAAACACACGGGAACAGTTTTGCCAGATTTACCCGATGATGAATATGCGGATCACATGAACTTGGCGGCTTTGACTTTCAAACTTACCTGGAATGGTGTAATCAAGAACCGAATTGACCTCGCTAAAATCGTCGAGCGCATCCGCCGCCAGGAAAAGAAAATAGCAGTTCCAGCCTGATTGCGATAGTTAAAAAGTTAATGAAGAAGGCTGGTTTTGCCGACGCAAGCCAGCCTTCTTCATTTCAGCTACAAATTCATGTTGTTGAAAACATCAATCACCGATTTCACCGCAACCGCCGATTCGTTCAGCAATTTCATTTCCTCCTCGTCGAGCGCCAGCTCGTAGATTTTTTCAATCCCATTCTTGCCCAACTTCACCGGGACGCCGAGGAAAATGTCGTGCATGCCATACTCGCCATTCAGCAAAGCGCAGACCGGGAAAATGCGATGCTCATCTTTCACCATGGCTTCCACCATTTGCGCAGCCGCCGCACCGGGTGCGTACCAAGCCGAAGTTCCCATCAAATTCACCAGTTCGCCGCCGCCCACACGGGTGCGCTGAACGATAGCGTCGAGTTCGGTTTTGCCAATCAATTCAGTTACCGGGATGCCGGAAACAGTGGTGTAGCGAGGCAGCGGAACCATCGTGTCCCCGTGCCCGCCGAGCAGCATGGCTTGAATATCCTTCGGTGAAACCTGCAAAGCCGTCGCCAAAAAAGCCCGGTAACGAGCGGTGTCGAGGATGCCAGCCATGCCAAAAACCCGGCTCGAAGGCAAGCCTGAAGCCCGCCAAGCTGCCAGCGACATCACATCAAGCGGGTTGGAAACGACGATGATGATGGGGTTGGAGGAATGTTTCATCACGTTCTCCGTGACCTGTTTTACGATTTTGGCATTGGTAGAAATCAGGTCGTCCCTGCTCATGCCAGGTTTGCGGGGCACTCCGGCGGTGATGACTACGATGTCGCTATCGGCGGTGGCAGCATAGTCGTCGGAGCCGGTGAGGTAGGTGCTGTAATTGTCAATCGGCGCCTGCTGCCAGGAGTCGAGCGCCTTTCCTTTGGCGAGATTGCCGACGATGTCAATGAGGACGACCTCTTTGACGATGTCCTTATGGGCTAAAACATTTGCGCAGGTGGCGCCCACGTTACCTGCGCCAATCACGGTTACTTTATTCATTTTGAAAGGTTTCTGCGGAGGCAGGTGGCTTTTCGCTTGCGCAAAATGCAACCTGCCTTCGCCTATTTTTCGAGTTACAATTCCATTTTCAGGAGGAAATCATTTTGCGGGCTGTTGCCAAACTGAAAAGGATGTGTGCCAAAAACCTGGAAACCCACCTTTTCATAAAATTCAATCGCCTTGCGATTTTCCTCCCAGACGCCTAACCAAATCACCTCGAAGCCTGCCGCTTTTGCCGTTTCAATGCAATGGCGGATGAGCCGGTAGCCGATTTTATGACCTTGAAAACCTTGCTTCACGTAAATCCGCTCGATTTCCAGATGACGCCTGCCTTTCAGTTGCAGCGGATGCTCGACAGTTCTGACTTTGGCGTAGCCGACTAGTTCATCGTTCAGAAATGCCAGGAAAAACAAGGCATTCGGCTCGTCGAACTCGGCGGTGATTTTTTCAACGGTAAAATTTTGGGCTAAATAAAAGGCGGTGTCCGCCTCGGTATTTTGCAGGGCGTAAGTATCGAGGAAGGTCGTTCGGGCGAGGTCGCAAATCAGGGCGGCTTCGGTTCGGTCGGCTGTTCGCAAGAGGATATCCATTCGAGTGGAAAGGTGACACCAGGATTTAGGG
>CAZHLB010000183.1:0-10216 GCA_964533005.1 uncultured Saprospiraceae bacterium | reverse complement strand
GAACCTCTTTGTCAACCGACAAATGAAACATCCCAAAAAATTTCATTTTTTTTCTTCCCAAAAACCCGTTTCCCACCTGTCAGCTTTTCGCCAATAAAAACCTGGAAGTAGCGATGCCTCCTTTCATTTTTATTTCAATGAAATAGACGCCCGCCTGCCAGCCGCTCACGTCGAGCCGGGTCGTATTACCTTCCGTTTTCCCGGCAAAAACGGCTTGCCCTAGTGAGTTGAAAATCCGCAGCTCGCCACTCGCAACCGCCTCATTTTCAACTTCAACCGTCAAAAAATCGCCCGCTGGGTTGGGATAAATTTTCACCCCGAGCTGCGGCTGAATTTCTTTCGCTGGCAACACGCCAAGCGTGTCGAGATGCGTGCGGAAGCAGTCCAAACCGCCCCGGCAATTGCCAATCACGGTTTCAAAAAAAGCATCGTTGTTCAGCAATGCGAATGCCGGGCGAGTGACGAAGCCGGTGCGCACGTCGCCAAATTGGGGCGTGACCAACTCAAAAGCGCCGCCATCAAGGCTGTCGGAATTGACGAGATAAAGTTTCAGGTAGCCCAATTCGCTGCCCGTTGCGATGTAGGTTTTCGAGTCGAATTCGAGCACGACCGGGGCGCTGTAGCCAGAGACGTAACCAGGCTCCTGGGTGTTGATTTTGCCAAAAAAGAAGTTGTTCGGAGGCAGGGAAGGGTCAGGTTGAAAAACAGGATTGCCCGGCGTGCCTGTGTTTGGGAAGTAGTCCACGTTGCCGTTTCGCTCGCCGACGACGAGGTCGGGCAAGCCGTCTTTGTTCATGTCGTGGATGAATGGAGTGGCATTTTGCCCCACGTCAATTGCTTGCCAAAGCGGTTGGATGGAACCAAATGAGAAGGGATTTCCCGCACCTGCCAGGTTTTCCACGAAAAACAAAGTGCCATGGTCTTCACCCACCAGCAAGTCGAGGTCGCCGTCGCTGTCGAGGTCGCCGAAGGCAGGCGCAAAGGCATTGGCAAATCCTGCGAACTGGCTGAAATTCAACCAGTCATCGTCCACCAGTTCAAATTTTGGCTCGGACGCCGTGCCGATATTTTGCAGCAAATACAGCCGGGGTTCTTCCGGCACAAGCATCATCGGCGCATCGGGCGTGTAAAAATTGATATTTCCCACCGCCAAATCCATCAGCCCGTCGGCATTGAAGTCCACAAAAGCAGGTTGCGCCCCCGTGCCCAGGTCGAGCATGTCCTTCACAATCAGGTCTTTCTGCTGCAACTCGAACTTCGGAAACTCATTCGACTGGATGTTTTTGTAAAACCAGCCCACCAGTTGGTCGGGAGCTGTTTTGGTGACGTTGGGTGAAGCCATGAGGTCATTCAAGCCATCGTTGTCGAGGTCGAGGCAAAACGCTGCCGGGAAATTGGGCAGGTCAACCGGTGAATCATAGCTGGGGTAAATCGTGTCCTGGCTTTCGATGCAAGCCTCCTCCGGGTCGCCGCCGTTCTTACCATATATTATATGCGGGAAAATCAGGTCGCCAAAAAGTATCTCCTTGTCGCCGTCGTTGTCGTCGTCGAAGGTGCAAAGAGAGGCACTGCCATGAGCGCCGCCGCCTCTTTCATCATCTCCAGTAGCGACCAATCCCGGCGGGCATTCGCAGGTGGCAGGGTCGGGCAAAGTGAAAGATTGGGCGAAAGGCGCCAGGTAAATCCTTCCCCAGCAGGGGTCTTTCAAATCATAAATCAACGTGTCGTCGGTGTAGCCCTTTTCGATAGCCTGATTTTCGTAGTAGGCGATGTTTTGCAGGCTTTGCGACAGCACGAGAATGTCGAGGTCGCCGTCTCCGTCGAGGTCGTCAATGGCGGGGTAGTCGGGCGGGTTGACGGGCAGGTTGGTGTAGTTTCCAGCCACTGGGATGGTAATCACGTCGGCAAAATATTGGGGGAACTCCACCCGGTCGAAGGCGAGGTGGTTGTTCACGAATTTCCCCTTGAAAACCCGGAACGCAGGCAGCCCTTCGATGAAGCCATGCGTGAACAAATCCATCGCACCGTCCCGGTTGTAATCTCGCAGCAAAACGAAGTGAACGCACCGGGGAAAATGGTCGGCGAACTCCGGCGCAAATTGGTACTTGGATTCGCCCGCTGCGCCAATGTTGAGCCAGGTCAAGTGAACTTCGCCGTTGCGGTCGAAGGCGTAGAGGTCGGGTTTGCCGTCGTTGTTGAGGTCGGCGGCAGACCATTGCGGAGCGTTCAAGCCGCCTACCCAAGGATTGAGCAAAGGCGTGTCATCTACGATGACGGGGAGGTCGAGGCGGTTGAAGGTTTGGGCGGAGAGGTGGTTCAGAAAACTCGGCAGGAGAAGAAAAAAGAGCGGTAACTTTTTCATTGTCAATAAGTTTGAAGGCTTTCAATCACATCATTGCCAATTCCTTTTTTCCGGTAACAGGCAATTCAAAATTCAAATGACAAGGTCTTGCTTGAGATTCAGAACGGCAAAGCGGCAATTGTCCTCCTATCTACCAATTTTGACTACTTGCCCTTCCTGATTTGTTGACCATTAAAAGGCAAATGCCGCTCTCCCTTCACCTTCGCCTTCAATTTCCCCGCCTCTTTTTTGTCCAAAAAATACCAGGCAGAAGTCACCTTTTCAGGCGTGAAAGTCACCTCTAAGTAGCCGTGCCGCACGATGTCGAGGTAGCGCAGATGCGGGTTGTTTTTCTTTTTGCAAAAGCGGCGCTTTGCTTCCCAGGTGAGAAAACGAGGTATCACTTCATCAAAATTGATGGAGGTGATGCTGGTCGTGACGAACTCTGCGCCGATGACGCCCTTGCCTGTTTTTCGGTCGTATTTCAATGGATTCCAAGGGTCGTCCGTCAGTTCCAAAGCCCAGGCGGAATGCACGTCGCCGGTGAGGACGACGATGTTGCGCAGTTGGTTTTGGTACCAAAAATCAAAAATGCGCTGCCGCTCCACGGGGTAGCCATCCCACCTGTCCATGCGGATATCAGGTTTTCGGGTGAACACTTTGCTGTCGTTTAAAGGACTGAAAATCACCTGATTGCCGATTATTTTCCACCGGGCTTTGGAGGCTGCCATGCCATCGAGCAGCCATTTGGTTTGCTCCTCGCCGAGCATGTAACGGTCGGGCGAGCGTACGGCTGGGTCATCAAAATCTTTCACTTGCGGGCTGCGAGCTTCCAGCCTTTCGTCGAGCATCCAAAGCTCGGCGAGGTTGCCGAAGGAAAATTGACGGATGATACTGCGCTCCGGATTGTCCCGAATCGGCAGCCATTCGAAATAGGCTTGGCGGGCGGTGGCTTTGCGTTTTTCCCAGTCGCCGTCGCCGGGGTCGTGGTTGGAAGCGCCGGTAGCGTTGGCATTGTTTGCCGTCTCGTGGTCGTCCCAAATCACGATGAACGGGTGCAGTCGGTGGCATTCCATGAGTTGCGGGTCGAGGCGATATTGACCATAGCGGGTGCGGTAGTCTTTCAACACAACTAACTCTTTTGCAGGCAGATGTAGCCGCAACGAGCTGCGTTTCATCCGGCGTCTGCTCGAACGCCAGGGCCCATATTCGTAAATGTAATCGCCCAGATGAACGACGGCGTCGAGGTCGTTGCGGCGGGCGATATGCTCGTAAGCATTGTAAAATCCCGACTGAAAATCGCTGCAACTGACCACCGCCAGCCGCAGTAGCCGGGCATCGCCGGAGACCGCCGTTTTGGTTCTGCCGATGGGCGAAAAGACGCTTTGATGTTTAAAACGGTAGAAATAAGTCGTGCCCGGCTGGAGGTTTTTCACGTCAATTTTCACCGTGAAAGCGGAGGCAGTGTCCGTCCGAACCGTGCCCGATTGCACCACGTTTTGCAAAGCGGTGTCGGTGGCGACTTGCCACTCAACTTGTTGCGGTTCAGCGGTTTGCAGGGCGATTTTTGTCCAAATCACCACCCCGTCTGGCAGCGGGTCGCCGGAAGCGACGCCGAAATAAAACGGCTGGAGGCGCTCGTCGAACAAGGCTTGCAATTCGGGATGGAATGGCTGAGAAAAGAGGTGGAAAGGGAGGAGGCAAATGAATGCCAGGAGTAGTGATTTAATCATGCAGAAGGGGCGATTTAGTTTTGGTTCAAGCCAGGGCGAGTTCTTCTTCTATTTTGAATGAAGGGTCTTCCTGTTTTATTTTTTCCCATTCTTCGATGATGAAAGCAGTGATTTCAAGCAGGACTTCGGCGGGCAGTTCAGGATTAATGTCTTGCAGCATGGTGGCAATCACCAGGGACAAAGGCATGTCTGGATGTGTTAAGTGCAATTTGTAAAGGTGGATGCCCACGACTGATTTTAAGCCGTTGCGGTATTTTTTAGAAAGTATTATCTGCTTGGAAGAGCTTTTTGCTCGTGCTGCTTCTTCTGGCGACATCAATCGTCCCCCATACTTTTTCAAGATTTCTTCTGTCGTCAATTGCTTGCTTGTTGTTGCATTCATGACTTTCATGTTTTTTATTTTCCAAAAATAGATTTTCTCGGGGTTAGCACAAAAGCATCGTACAATCTGCCCGGTCGGTACTTTCCTAAAAAACGTTCCTTGAACAAAATTGCTCGAACATGAAAAAAGAATAGAATTTCTTCTTCTTTCAACTGGAAAATTCGATTGTAAAGTAGCTTCCGGGGGTTGTCCACCGGCTCGATATAAATCTCCCTGCTAGGATATTTATGACAAAAAGCATGGGCGATGTTCGTTATCGTTTGCAGCACTTTGCGCATGTCGTTGTTGTCTGAAACAGCGGTATCGCTAAAATTGTCATCACTCTCCGCATCGCCAAATGCAAGGTTCCACCAATTTCCCCGGTAATGCGTGATGGTGACCTTTTTTTCTATTTCTCCTTTGTCACCAACGCTCGTGAAGGAAAAACTTGTCAGTTCATCATTGGCTTTGTATTCATACCCTTCTCCTTTCTTCATAGTTCAAGGTTTAGTTCAGTTAAAATTGCCAGGGCGAAATTTGCAATCCTTTGACTTTCAATCAAATATTTCTATTCCCCAACAATCGCCTCATAGACCAAATCCTGCACCCTGCCCCGCACATTCATCCTCCCGAATTTATTGTTGCTCATCACCGGGTACGTCCGGTTGGAAAGAAAAACATAGACCAGCCGCTGTTCCGGGTCAGCCCAGGCAGCCGTGCCAGTGAAGCCTAGGTGGCCGAAAGTTTCCTCGCTCGCCAGCGAAGACAGGTTATGTTCGAAACGCCTGTCTTTTTGCGGCATGTCGAAGCCGATGCCCCGCCGGGTGCAGTCGCCGCAGCGGGAGGTGTAAAAATGGATGGTCTCCGGTTTCAAATATTGCCTTCCGCCGTAGCTGCCTTTGTTCAGCAGCATTTGCATCAAAACCGCCAGGTCGCTGGCATTGCTGAAAAGTCCGGCATGACCGCTCGCCTGGTTGAGCATCGCAGCGCCCATGTCGTGGACGTAGCCTTGCACCCGGCGACCCCGGAAATAACTGTCTTCCTCGGTTGGCGGAATGCGCTCGACGAGGAATTTTTCGAGCGGGCGGTAGGTCGTGGTCTGCATTCCGAGGGGCTGGTAAAATTGCTCCTGCACAAAATCTTCGAGGCGCTGACCGCTCAGGCGATGCACGATTTCACCGGCGATGTAAAATCCTAAGTCACTGTACCTGTACTCTTTAGATGCTTCCAAGGGACTGTCCCGGATGGCTTGCCAGATGCTGTCGGGGTAGTCTGCCCGCAGCCAAAGGTCTTGGGCGACGGGCAAGTTGAAGCGGCCGCTGGGCTTGGCGTCGTAGTATCTCGGCGAAGGTTTGCCAGGCGGCTCAGTGGTTTTTTCGTAAAATTTAATCCAAGGCGTCAGCCTCGCCCGGTGCGTCATCATTTCCACGATGGGGATGCCTGCTTTGTTGGTGGCGGCAAATTCGGGCAGGTATTTTTCCACCGGGGCTTGGATGCTGAACTTGCCTTCCTCCTGCAATTTCATCAGCGAAAGGGTGGAGGCGGCGATTTTGGTGATGCTCGCCAAATCCCAGATATCGCTGACCTGCGTTTGCGGGGAATTTGGGTCGTAGGTGTGCCGCCCGTAGGCTTTTTCAAAAACGACTTTGCCGTCTCTCGCCACCAAAACCACGCAGCCAGGCATTGCCCCAGAGTCAATCATCGCCTGCACCAAACCGTCAATTTTGCTGAGTTTTTTACTGCTCATACCCACCTCTTCCGGCACGCCGTAAGCCATCCGCCGAAGGCTTGGCGAGAGGATGCCAGTGCCCAATTTGCTTTTTGCGGAAGCCGTCACCGGCAAAGTTCCTTGCAGGGGAAAAGCGCCAAAAAGTGCCTGCGCTACTAAGTTTTGTACTTCGTCGTCGTCCTCGTAGGCTTCGAGAATGCAGCCCAAATTGTCGAAATGTTTGAGTGAGTAGGGGTTGCCAAAAACAACGAGAACGACCTGGCTTTGCTGGCGCAATTTTTCAATAAACTCAATCGTGCTGGCTGTCAAGCCGAAGTTTTTAGCTGGGAACTGGCTCATGCCGTGCAAGCTGACGACGATGGTTTTGCCCTTGAATTTTTGCAGCCATTTTTTGCTGTCGGCGGCGGTGATTTCCTTGTCGGTCACGCTGGCGTCGAGCTTGGCGTAGCGGCTGAGGCTTTGGTGAAAAGTATTGTCCGCTTTTGCCCCGATTGCGAGCGCAGGCAGCTCGTCGCCCAGGTTTACGAAACCTTCGAGGTTTCGTAAACCTTGCCCTGAACCTTGCCCCGGCGCACCGAAGGGTAGCAAATTCCCTTCGTTTCGCACCAATGTCAGTGCATTTTCAATCAAAAGCCGCTTCACTGACCTCGCCTGGTTGTCGTTCAAATCCTCTCGAATATTCTCAATCGAGACCGGCTCGAACCTCGTGATGCCGAGGCGGTATTTCCAGCGAAGCACCCTTTTGACGCTTTCGTGCAGGCTGTTCCGGTCGAGCCGCCCTTTTGTACCGGCGACTTTAGTCGCCGCCGGGTTCGGCACGTCAGGCTCGGCGGCTGAAGCCGCCGGTACATTGAGCCAAGCCTTGATGGTTTTCACCGAAGCATCCACGTCGCTGGGCAGCAGCAACCCATCCACCCCGGCGGCGAGCGCCAAAGCTTCCACCTCGCCAGGAGCGTGGTGCTTGGTCACGCCTTTCATTTCCAGCCCGTCGGTCAAAATCAAGCCATTGAAATTCAACTCATTGCGCAGCAAATCCGTCACGACGGGGCGGCTCAAAGTCGTCGGCGTTTTTGGCGCAGGGTCGAGGGCAGGCACTTGCAGGTGCGCTACCATGACACTGCCGACACCTTGCTCGATGAGAATTTTGAAGGGAAAAAGCTCGACACTGTCCAGCCGCTGGCGAGTATGATTGACCACCGGGAGGTCGTAGTGGCTGTCCACATCCGTGTCGCCATGCCCGGGAAAATGTTTGGCGGAAGCCAAAACGCCATTGTCCTGCAAGCCTTTCATGTAATTCCAGGCTTTGGCAGCGACCCGGTGGCGGTCTTCGCCAAAGGAGCGGAAACCGATGACCGGGTTGTTCGGATTGTTGTTCACGTCGGCGACGGGGGCGAAGTTGACGTTGACGCCGATTCGCTTGCAATGCCTGGCAATTTCAGCGCCCATGCGGTAAATCAACTGGTCGTTTTTGACCGCTCCGAGCAGGAGTTGGCGGGGAAAACTGAGCGCCGTCTCTCGCAATCTCATCCCCAAGCCCCACTCGCCGTCAATCGAAACGAAGAGAGGCACTTTGCCAGCGGCGGCTTGGTAGCGGTTGGTCAGTTCGACTTGTTTTTCAGGTGTTCCTTCGTGGCTTGGATTGAAAAAGCAGATGCCTCCGGCGTGGTATTTTTTAATCAAATGCTCGACAGTCGCCTCATAATCAGTGTCTTTATCCACGTGCGCCCGCAGCCAGATGAGTTGCCCCAGGCGCTCGTCTTCGTTCATTGAATTGAAAACGGAATCTACCCAAGCCCGCTCCCGCAAGGCATGTTCGAACAGCCTTTGATTGTTGACGTTTTGCCGGTTGAACGTGGCGGCGGAAGTGAGGAACAGCGCCAGGATGGCAATTAAAAGTGTAGTCAATTTTTTCACGACAGCAGGTTTTGATTCAAGTCAAAAGTAAAAACCGGCTTGAAAATCAGGTAGGTGGAAATGAAAACGGCGGCTTGGAAAATTTTCCAAGCCGCCGTTTTCATTTTAGAGCTTGCCTTTCCGAAAGTTTCAAACTTTCGGAAAGGTGGGTTTCAATTTTATAGCGAGCCACCTTTCCGAAAGTTTGAAACTTTCGGAAAGGTTAGGTAGACAGGCAAACGCTAAAACCCTCGCCCCTGCTCCTGCTCTCGCTCCGCTTTTGATTTCTCAAAAACATCCCGCTCCAAAAAATACTTGGCATCCGGCGGCTGCTCCGCCTCCCACGAAGGCGCTTGTTTTTGCTCGTCCAACTCAATTTCTTCCTTGTACCAATATGCCGCAAAAATGCCGACCAGCCCGCCCAGCAAATGGCTTTCCCACGAAATGCCATCCTGGTTTGGCAGGATGCCGAGGAAGTAACTGCTGTACAAAAAGGTGACTATCAGCGCCAAAATGATGGATTTCAAGCTCCGCCGAAACACGCCGCTCCAAAACACAAAAGACACCAAGCCATACACCACCCCACTCGCCCCGATATGATAGACCCGCCTGCCGAATAGCCACACCGCCACGCCCGTCAACACGTAAATCATAATCATGCTGCGCACCCCGACCCGCCTGTAGAAATACATAATCATGGCGGCGAGGAAAAAAAGCGGCGCTGAATTGGAAATCAAGTGCCGCATGTCATCGTGCAGCAGGGGCGAAAAAACGATGCCCCGCAAGCCAAAAATCTCACGGGGAAAAATGCCGTAGCCGCCAAAATCAAAGCCCGACAGGACTTGGAGAAAGTGAATGCCCCAAATCAAAAGCAAGAACTGAAACGGCAGGCGAAGGCTGGAAAGCAGGCGGTTTTGATTTTCTTCCATAATCTATCAATTGCTAATTGTTGATTGATAATTGTTGTTGGGACGTCCCAACAACAATTATCAATCAACAATTAGCAATTAGCAATCAACAATCATCAATTTCTATCTTGGCTGCCTCATTTAAACGACCGAAAAAATGAAATGCCACTTGTTAGTTATCGCATCATTCTTGCTTTTGTTTGCCTGTCAACAAGAAAAACAGGCTGCCAGTCAAGCGCCGCCTGCGGCAACGCAAGCACCAGTTGCCGCTCCGGCTCCGGCTTTGCCAAGTTTGCCGGTCGCCACGATTGAGAAGCTCTTCAACGAATGCGACCACATTGACTATGTTTTTTACGAACTGCCCATCAGCATGAGTTTGGATGAAAAACCGAGCATTCAAAATGCTTTGCGCTTCATTTCCGATACGCCTGCCAGCCGCAGACCCGACTGCAAAGGAATTGGCAGAATTCTCTATCATGTCAAGGGCGACATTGCTTTGGAAGGAGAAATCTTTTTTTCCGGCAATTGCACCTACTTCATCTTCTTAGAAAAAGGCAAACCCACCTACGGAAACTTGATGACGGAAGACGGCGTCAAGAATTTCCAAGGCATCATTGAAAGAGGAATGAACCTCAGCAAACAAAAGGGTGGGTGACTTACTAAAAGTTGATAAGGGTTGATGAGGGTTGATAAGGTTGATTTTTACAGCTTGAAAATTTTGCTGGAAAACATCAACCTTATCAACCTTCATCAACCCTTATCAACTTCCCAAATTTGGATGTCCATGAAAAAATTTATCCTTTTAGTGGCGGCTGCTTTTTGCCTGCATTTTGGCGCAGGCGCACAGGGCAACGTCACTGAAAAAATTGACCCGAAGGTGTCGCAATTGATGACACGCTTCGTGGAGGTGAACAAGTCGAGCAAAGCCATCAAAGGCTGGCGAATTCAAATCCTCGCCACCACCGACCGGCAGCGGATGGAAAGCGCCTTGCAGCAATTCAACTCGCTGTATCCCAACATCTTCGCTGATTGGGTGCATAATAAACCATACTACAAAGTGCGGGCGGGCGCTTACGCAAACAAGCGGGATGCCATGCGGGCGCTTTATCAATTGAAACCGGATTATCCGGCAGCTTACGTTGTGCCGGACAATGAAATTAAGCCTGAAGAGCTGCTTCGCTGAGAAACCGTACCGCCAAACTCCAGTTTGGCGGCGTGTTTTCCTCCGCCAAACTGGAGTTTGGCGGTACG
>CAZHLB010000182.1:8106-10220 GCA_964533005.1 uncultured Saprospiraceae bacterium | reverse complement strand
CATTCCATCAACAATCATGTAATCATGTAATCATCAATCATTTAATCAAAAACGAGGGTGGTTTTATCATTCCTTCTGTCCGACAACCAAATTGAAAATGAAAAGCAAGCAAAAATACTACGTCGTCTGGCAAGGTGTCACCCCCGGCATTTACGACAGTTGGGATGCCTGCCAGCTTCAAATCAAAGGCTACCCCGACGCCAAGTACAAAAGTTTCACCTCCAAAGCGGAGGCGGAAGCCGCATTCAAAGACAATTTCGCCGGGCACATTTACGCCAAAGCCGCCCCCGCCAAGTCCAAATCCCCAATCCCCAATTCCCCATCCCCCATCCTCTGGGACAGTATTTCCGTGGACGCCGCCTGTTCCGGCAACCCCGGTTTGATGGAATACCAGGGCGTGGACACGAAGACCCGGCAGCAGTTTTTTCACCAAAAATTTGCCCTCGGCACCAACAACATCGGGGAGTTTCTTGCCATCGTCCATGCACTCGCCATGTTTCAAAAGCAAGGAAAAGACACGCCGATTTACACCGACAGCCGCACCGCCATTGCCTGGGTGCGCAACAAAAAATGCAAGTCGGAACTGGTGCGCAACGCAAAAACCGAAAAGCTCTGGCAGGTCATCGAGCGGGCAGAAAGCTGGCTCAAAACGAATAGCTGGAAGAACCCGGTTTTGAAGTGGGAAACGGAGGTGTGGGGCGAGATTCCGGCGGATTTTGGAAGGAAATAAAGTCCTGAAAATGAACTTCTTTCAACGCATCTTCAACAACGGCGAGACCTCGCAAACTCCAGCCATCCGCTTCGGAAGATTCACCGACAGCTACCGCTCGCCGGAGCAGGAGCAAGCCTTCGACGCCGCCATCGAAACGTTTGAAAAAAGAAAGTACCTGGATTCTTGCGAAGCATTTTTTGCCTACCTGTTCAACGAAGGGGAAAACAACGTGCAAGTTTGGAAACAAGGCAACCGACTCCGTTTTGAACTGCTGCAAGGTTCTCGAAAAGTGACCGGCTTTGCCGACCACCAAAAATTCTACGCCGAAGCGAAAATTGCCAAAGCCAAGTCGCTGCAAACCAGCTTCATGCGCCGCCTGCTCGAAGCGAATTATGATTTGAAATACAGCCGCTTTGCTCTCACTCCCGCCAACGAAATCGTGCTGATTTTCGACAGCTACACCCTCGACGGCTCGCCGTACAAATTGTACCAAGCCCTGAAAGAACTTGCCACCCGTGCCGACAAACACGACGACCTGCTGCTGGATGAATTTCAATCGCTGGAACAAATTGACCTGAACGTGCGCCGGGAATTGCCGCAGGCGGAAAAGGAAATCAAACACCGCTTCATCGTCAGCCAAATTCAGGCGGTTTTTCAGGAAATGGATGCCGGTAGTTTAAACCCTGACGAGTACTCTGCTGCCATGACCTACCTGCTGCTCGCCCTCTGTTACAAACTCGACTACCTGACCAAACCGGAAGGTTTCACGATGGAAATTTTGGAGCGAATTCAACGCTGTGCCTACGCCCAGGACGAAAAATCGGTGGCGCAGAAAAACCGCCAGCTTCGCCTGGAATTTCAAAAACTGTTAGACCGCCCGCAAGAGAAGTTTTTCAAAGAAATGTACGAGGTCAGCTCTACTTTCGGCGTTAACCCGCCGGTTGACCACGAAAAAATCGCCCTGATTATCGAGCAGGAATTGCCCGACATGGATTGGTATTTCGAGCATGGGCACAAAAAAGTGGCGTTGGCAATTCCCACTTTCATCGCCGGTCGCTGCCTGTTTTGTTTTGCACCGCCTGCGCCGGATGCTGACTTTTTTCACCTGCTTTTTCAGGTGTTGGAAGGCGATTATTTCCGAGCATTGGGCTTCAAAACTTACGTCAATGCAGCCGGTGTTTTGGATGAAAAAGCCATCCGGCAAGCCATCCGGGACGTTGTTTTCAAACACAAAAAGACGCACCCGCACCTCAACCCGGAGCTGAAAATGCTGGTTTTTGAAGGGCTGCCGCAGTTTGCGAGGTCGTTTCTCGGCATGATGAAAAACCAAAGCTGACAGGTGGGAAATGCCTTTTTTGAGAGACAAAAAAAGAAATTTTTTCTATCTACAAAAAAGCAATTA
>CAZHLB010000182.1:0-8096 GCA_964533005.1 uncultured Saprospiraceae bacterium | reverse complement strand
AAAATGCTTTTTTGTATATAAAAAAATTAAATTTTTTTCTCCCAAAAAAATGCAATTTCCCACCTGTCAGCTTTCGCCGCTTTCATGAAAAAAGAAGCCATTTTAAAAATACTCGAATCCGTTCCCGACCCGGAAATCCCGGTGCTGACAGTGCTCGACCTCGGCGTCGTGCGGGACGTTCAATTTCATGGAAAACAGGTGGAAATTATCATCACGCCCACCTACACTGGCTGCCCCGCCATGGACTTCATCGAAGCGAACATCAAAGCAACTTTGCAGGAGCAAGGCGTTGAAAACGTGAAAGTTACCACCGTCCTCAGCCCCGCCTGGACGACCGATTGGCTGACGGAAACTGCCCGCCAAAAGCTGAAAGCCTACGGCATCGCCCCGCCGGTCGGTTCTGCTGACAAGAATTCAATTTTGGGAAAGGAAACGGAAGTGGAATGCCCGCAATGCGGCTCAAAAAACACGAGGATAGTGAGCCAGTTTGGCTCGACAGCTTGCAAGGCGCTGTTTCAGTGCCGGGAGTGTTTGGAGCCTTTTGATTATTTCAAGTGCCATTGAAAATAATAGGATAATAGCTTCACATGCCAATAGGTATTCTTGTTTTCTTGCTAAAACGCTCTGCTGTTGCTGCCATGTTTTTCAAATGAGCTTCATCAGAATTTGCAAGTTCGAACAACTCTTTTTGGGCAATTAGCTTGTCCAACATTTCTACCAAAGTCAATTTTTGAGCATCCGTTTGAATTAAATCGGAATAAAGCAATTGCCGAAGCACTTCAATATAGCCTTTGAGCATGGCAATTCGAGCTTCCAGCGACTTCTGACGACTTTCTGATTGAAAAGTAAAGGCGTCATACATGAATTTCGAGGCTAATTCAATTTCCGCCTTGCTAAATTGTTGAAAGTCTTTGGTTTTGACCATTTTATGTTTCTTCTAAAGTGATGAAAAACTTGCTGTTTTCTTCTTTGACACCGAGCACTTTGAAGCGAGTTTTACTTCTAAAAAGCACTTCTTGTTCATTTTGAGGGTTTTGCGTTCCGTGAAAAGATAACTCCTCAATCGCTTTGCCGGTTTTGGAAATAATGCGGAACAGGACACTTCCCCTGCTAAACATTTCTGCCACCGACCTTGATTTGCTTGCTGAAACAAAACCTGATTCTATCAATGTTTCGTGCAATTCACAAGCCCTTTTATACCGCTCGATTACGTGTTTCGCCAAGGCTGTTCCTCGATATACAATGTTTTTGTAGTCGGGCAATTTTGACAAGGTGGCATTTAAATGGTCTTCAAATTCCATTGCTTTTCCTTCTCTCAATTTTTCCTTCAAATCTTCATATCCATCCAGGGTGTATTTGTACACCAAAGTTTTTTCAAACACGGTCAATTGCTCCAGGTGTTTCCCAATTTCTCTGCGCCGGACTTCATCCAGCAAGGCTAAAAGCCTGATTTTCACGTAGTTTTGAAGCTCGCCCATAGCGTCTAAAGTTGTCTTTGTTTTGATGCAAATCTCAAAATTTAGCCTGTAAACTTATATCCCACTCCCCGAATGGAATGAAAATACCTCGGATTCCGCTGGTCTTCCTCGAAATACTTCCGAAAGGAAAGAATGAAATTGTCAATCGTCCTCGTCGAAGGGAACACGTCGTAGCCCCAGACCGACTGCAAAATCTGGTTCCTCGACACCACCTCGTTCTTCCTGTCAATCAATAGTTTAAGCAGCATCGCCTCCTTTTTTGTCAGCACCAATTTGCCGTTTGCGGTTTCCGCCTCGTAGGTGCGGAAGTTGATTTTGTTCCCGCCAAACTCGTAGATGTCGGGTGTATTTTCCGGCGCTTTGCTCGTGCGGCGGATGAGGTTGTTGACCCGCAGCAGCAGTTCTTCCAGGTGAAATGGCTTGGTCAGGTAGTCGTCGGCGCCTCGTTTCAAGCCGGAGATGCGGTCAACGGCGCCGTCTTTGGCGGTGAGAAAAATGACGGGCACTTCCCGGTTGGTCAGCCTGATTTGCTCGATGATTTGCAAACCGCTGATTTCGGGCAGCATCACGTCCAAAATGACCAGGTCGAAATGTTGCTCGCCGAAGTATTTCAGCGCATCCCGACCGTTGCCAGTGGCGATGACTTCGTAGCCTTCCATTTCTAAATTTAGCTTGACCACATCACGAATGTTCACTTCGTCTTCGACAAATAAAATGCGCATGATTGTTTTCTAAACTCGCAGAGGCAGGGGTTGGAGAAAAAAAATTTTTCAAAATCTTTTTCTCCAACCCCTGCCTCTGCAAGGTCTTTTTATCTCGGAAGTTCAATCTTAAAAATCGTCCCTTTCGGTTGGTTGTCAAGCACAGAAAGGCGTCCCTTGTGTGCCTTAACTATTTGACGGACAATGAATAAACCCAAGCCCGTGCCTTTTGTTTGGCGGGTTTCCTCGCTGCCAATTCTGTAAAATTTTTCAAAAATCCGCTGCTTTTCCGTCGCCGGAATGCCGATGCCTTGGTCGGCAAATTCCAGGACGAAGCATTTTTCCGTCTCCGACAGGCGCACTTCTACTACCGGCTTGCCGCCGCTGTATTTCACTGCATTTTCCAATAGATTTAAAACGAGCGAAGTGATGCCCGATTTGTCGGCTTTGATGGGCGGCAGAGTTTGCCCCGAACCATCGGGATTGTCGCTGGCTTGCAAGGAAAATTCGGCTTCGGGGTGTTTGTCAGCCAATTTTGCCAGCAGGTCTTCGAGCAGGTTTTGCAAGTTAAACTCCTCAAAAACAGGCTTGTACGCAGTTTCGAGCCGAGCGGAAAGCAGCAGGTTTTCCACCAATTCCAGCAGTCGCTCATTTTCGAGTTGAGCCTTCGCAGCCAGGTTGTCGGCTTGGGATTTGGGCAGTTCCCTCTTTTGCAAAGTTTCCAGCACGAGTTGGATGGAGGCGATGGGCGATTTCAGTTCGTGGGTGATGGCGAGCAGGAAATTGTGGCGCTGTTGGTTGGCAATCAACTCCCGGTTATAGCCTCGATAAATGAACCACAAGCCTGCCAGCAAGGTGAGGATGAACATGATGCCTTCGCCAAAAATCATCTGATGCTGGCGGTGGTATTTTTCTTCAAGTTCCTGATATTCAGGCATTCGCAGTAAATCTGCCTCGCTTGTTCCTGCCCCGCTTGCCTCTTTTTTCAGGATGACCAGCGCCTTTTTCGCCTCGAAAACTTCCTCGTTTTTGGCATGGAGCAGCAGCGCCCACCAGGTGAACGCAAGCAGCATGTAACCCATCACGACGTAGCTTAAAAGGCGCATTTTTAAAAAAAGTAGGAGAG
This sequence comes from uncultured Saprospiraceae bacterium, assembly GCA_964533005.1. Lineage (GTDB taxonomy): Bacteria > Bacteroidota > Bacteroidia > Chitinophagales > Saprospiraceae > UBA6168. The sequence goes on along the minus strand of CAZHLB010000182.1, from coordinate 4,791 downwards.
AAGGTTTTTGCGGAAAAATTTCGGTGGCGGGTTGGCGAGTTGCTTATCCCATCACAAAACATCTTTGAGCCAGGCGATGATTTTAGCGCCAAAGATGATGGTCAGCGTCCACTTGGTTACGAAGTAGATGAGGAAAATGACGAGGGCTTTCTTGCCGTGCTTTTTGTAGTATTTTTTTAGGGACTCCTTAATGTTCATAGCTGTAATTGTTTGAAAGTGCGAATGATGAAAATGCCTGCCTGAAGTTGTGTTCTCGTCGCTGAAAGTGTGCCCTTGTTGGTGGTTGGAAACGATTGGAGGGTGAACCAGTAATGATTTCTGCGGGGGCAAAGTTTAAACCCCTTTTTGCAAAAGCGAGTCCAAGTTGAAAAATTCTCAGGAATTTTTTTGCGTGATTTTTTCGGGAAAACGAGCGGCTTGCTTCGAGTGTGCCGCTCGCCGACCCTTTTTTGAACAACCAAAAGGTGACACCTCGAAAACGGCTTTTGGAGAGAAAAAAAATGAAATTTTTTTTCTCTCCAAAAGCCGTTTTCGAGGTGTCACCTTTAGACCGGAATGCCTGCATTCATCACCAACTCCTGATGCTGAATGCTCTCCTCGTGAATCGCTTCGAGGTATTTCGTGATAAATTCCTCGCTCAAACCTTTCACTTTTCCCCGCTCGACAAATTTCTCCAAAATGCCGCTCCACCGCTCCGGCTGGAAAATCGAAATGTTGTTTTTGCGCTTCACCTGACCAATTTCAGTGGCGATTTTCATCCGCCGGGAAAGCAGGTCGAGCAGGCTGTCGTCCACTTCGTCAATCAGCAGGCGAAGGTCTTCCAGCGTGTGCGCCACCAACTCGTTGTGTGGCATTAATTCCCTGACAATTAGTTGGTTGAGCAATTCGTACAAGCCGTACGGCGTGATTTGTTGCTTGGCATCCGACCAGGCAGAATCGGGCGTCGGGTGGGTTTCAATCATGACCCCGGAGTAGTTCAAGTCCATCGCTTTTTGCGCCACGGAGAGCAGTCGGTGGCGGTTGCCACAGATATGGCTGGGGTCGCAAATGATTTGCAGACCCGGGTAGCGCCGCATCAATTCGAGCGGAATTTGCCACATCGGGTCGTTGCGATAGGTCGTCTGGCTATGGTTGGCGAAGCCCCGGTGGATGACGGCGAGGCGTTTGATGCCCACTTTTGCGAGGCGTTCGAGAGCGCCAATCCAAAGTTCCAGGTCGGAATTGACCGGGTTTTTCACCAAAACGGGAATGTCCACGCCTGCGATTGCCTCGGCGATTTCTTGCACGGAAAACGGATTCACCGTCGTCCGAGCGCCAATCCAAAGCACGTCAATGCCATATTTCAGCGCCTCGAAAGCGTGGCGGGCGTTGGCGACTTCCGTCGTGACGGGCAGCCCGGTTTCTTCTTTCACCCGTTTCAGCCAGCGCAAACCGGGTGCGCCGACGCCCTCGAACGAGTCGGGGCGGGTGCGGGGCTTCCAGATTCCGGCACGGAAAAGGGCGACTTGCATCGGTTGTGTCGAGCCTTGCTCGCCGTGACCGTTGCTGTTTTGGAGGGCGGCAGCCGTCAGGCGGCTGTTCGTTTCGACGAGTTGATGAGCCGTTTCGAGCACCTGCTCCTCCGTCTCGGCACTACAGGGGCCCGCAATGACGACGGGGCGGTTGATTGGCTCCGGGAAAATGGGATGGAAAGTCATGATTGAAAAGTTTTTAATTAGCTGATTGTCAAAAGCTGACGGGTGGAAAACGGGTTTTCCACCCGTCAGCTTTAGGCTTGATTTAAAATTCTGCGCACCTCATTCGCCTGCTCGATGAGGCGGTGGATTTGCTCGAAATTCCGCTTGATGAGGCAACTGCGAAAGACGCTCAGGACGTGAATATGCTCATCGAGCACGTCGAGCACGTTGTCCCGATTTTGCCGAAAAATCGGCGTCCACATGTCGGGCGAGCTTTTCGCCAGGCGCACCGTGCTCTCAAAACCGCCGCTCGCCAACTCGAAAATCCGCTGCTCGTCTTTCTCTTTTTCCAGCACCGTCAGCGCCAAGGCGAAGGAACTGATGTGCGAAATGTGTGAGACGTAAGCTGCATGAATGTCATGCTCTTCTGCATTCAACCGGGTCAGGCGCATGGCGAGGCAGGCGTACATTTTTTCCACCAAATCAACGGCGTCTGGGTCGCTGTTTTCCGCTTCGCAAAGCACGGCACACCTGCCTCTGAACAGCCCCGGCACGGCAGCGTCGGGGCCCGAAAACTCCGTGCCTGCCATCGGGTGGGAAAGCACCAGCCGCCCTCGGTTTGGGTGATGCCGGACGGCGTCGGAGATGTTTTTTTTCGTCGAACCTAACTCAGTCACCACCTGTGTTTCCACCAAATCCAGCACCTGCGGCAAGACTTGCAGCGAAGCATCCACCGGGGTTGCCACGACGATTAATTGAGCGGTTTTCACTGCTTGCGCAAGCGGTAAAGTCTCGTCAATGAGCCTGCGCCGCAAGGCAATTTCCAGGTGCGCCGGGCTGGCGTCCACGCCGATGATGCGGTCTGCAAAACCGCCTTCCTGCAAGCCAATCGCCAGCGAGCCGCCGATGTGTCCGATGCCGATGATGCTGATTGTCATAGTTGATAGAATTAGGATGTGTGGGATTTACAAGGATATTAAGGATTGGGACGAACGTCCCAATCCTTAATATCCTTGTAAATCCCACACATCCTAATTCAACTTTTCCAAATCCGGTTTTTCGCTTCGTCGAAATCTTCATCCGGGCTGCAAAGCGAAATCCGCACGTAGCCGTCTCCCTGGCTGCCGAAAATGCCGCCGGGCGTCAAAAACACATGCGCCAGCGCCAGCCACCTGTCGGAAAAAGCAAAACTGTCAGCGTACCCTGCGGGAATTTTTGCCCACAAAAACAAGCCTGCTTGACCCGGTTGCCAGGTGCAGTCTAACATTTCCAGCAGTTCGGCAGCTATTTGGCGGCGGCGGCGATAGGTCTGGCGGATGTGCTCGAACCACTCACCGCCCGCTTCGAGCGCCGCCACCGTTGCCATTTGCACCGGCAAAAAAGTGCCGCTGTCCATGTTGCTTTTGAAGCGAAGCACCTCCTCGAGGCGCTCTGCTGCGCCTGCGAGAACGCCCATTCGCCAGCCTGCCATGTGAAAAGTTTTGCTCATCGAGTTCAATTCTACCGCCACTTCGAGCGCACCCGGCGCAGCCAAAAGGCTGACAGGTTGGGTGTCGCCGAGGAAACCGTAGGGGTTGTCGTGGCAAAGCAGGATGCCGTGCCGCCGGGCGAAGGCGATAATTTTTTCAAAAAAAGCAGGCGAGGCGGGTGCGCCGGAAGGCATGTGCGGGTAATTCAGCCACATCATTTTCACCTTCGACAGGTCTGTTTTTTCCAGCAAATCCAGGTCGGGCAGCCAGCCATTTTCCGCTGCAAGCGGGTATTCCACGACCGTTGCGCCTGCCAAAATTGCCGCCGCACGATAGGTTGGGTAGCCTGGGTTCGGCACGAGCACCTGGTCGCCCGATTCCAGGTAGGTGAACGAGAGATGGACGATGCCTTCCTTCGAGCCGATGAGCGGCAGCACCTCTTTTTCAGGGTTCAAAAGGACGCCGTAGTGCCGTTGGTAAAAATTCGCCCAGGCAGTTCGCAGTGGCGGAATGCCCCGGTAGGATTGGTAGCCGTGAGCATTTTCTTTCACTGCCCATTGCGTCAAAGTTTCGGCGGCGGCAGGCGGCGGGGGCAGGTCGGGGCTGCCGATGCCGAGGTTCAAAACAGGGTGGCCTTGCTGGCGCAAGCGAGCGATTTCCGCCAGCTTTTGCGAGAAATAATACTCGCTGATGCCGTCCAGCCGGGCAGCGGTTTTCAAGTTGAGTGGTGAATTTGAGAGGTCAGTTTTCATAAAAATTGCCAGGTTGATAATTGCCTAAAACATTGATGCTCAGTGTCCAGGGGCGAATTGCCGCCAGGCTTGCTTCAAATTGCGAAGCCTCAGTCAGCAGGTAATCCATGAAAAAAAAGTAGTGAAACGGGTTGCCCGGGTCGGGCACGGATTGGATTTTAGTCAGGTTTGCCCCTTTCTCTGCCAGCGCCCCAAGCACCCGGTGCAGACTTCCCGGCGAGTGCGCCGTTTCTACCCGAAGAGATACTTTTTGAGCGGCGGGTGGCGGCATTCCGTTTCGCCTTTTCAGGACGAGGAAGCGGGTAAAATTAGACTCAAAACTCTCGATGCTCTCCGCCAGCACGTTCAGTTCGAACAATTCAGCGGCATAAATTGAAGCAATCGCTGCGACCGCAGGGTCGCCATTTTCCCGCACCTGCCGGGCGCTCAACGCCGTGTCCGCCGATTCGACGAGGCGGATGGCAGGGTAGTTTTTGAAAAATTCCTCGCATTGCAGCAGCGCCATTGGGTGGGAATGTACCTCCCGCAAGTCTTCGATGCGAGTGCCGGGCAAGACGAGCAGGTTTTGCCGGATTCTCAAAAACACCTCGCCGACTACTTCCAATTTACTGTCATTGAGCAGCTTGTAGTTTTTCAGGATGCTCCCGGCGATGGTGTTTTCAATTGCCATCACGGCTGCGTCGGCAGTCTGAGGGCATTCCGCCAGGTGCACCAAATCATCGAAAGTCGCTGCCGGAACGATGTCGAGCGCCTCGCCTTGCCAAAACCGCCGGGCTGCCACTTCGTGGAATGCGCCGGGGAACCCTTGAATGACTACCTTTTTCATATTGTGATTTGGTGATTTGGTGGTTTGGTGATTTGGTGAGTGGGACGTCCAACGTCCCACCACCAAAT
>CAZHLB010000181.1:0-10242 GCA_964533005.1 uncultured Saprospiraceae bacterium | reverse complement strand
TTTTTGGGTTTTTTGGTTTTTGGTTTTTGTGGTGGTGTACGGTTTCACAACCACGGTCACACCAAAAAATCACAAAATCACCAAACCACTACTTGTACCGGTAAATAATCCTGCCACGAGAAAGGTCGTAAGGCGACATTTCCACCGCCACTTTGTCGCCGGGGAGAATGCGGATATAATTCAGCCGCATTTTGCCGGAAATGGTGGCAACAATCATGTGCTTGTTTTCCAATTTGACCCGAAACATCGCATTGGAAAGCGCCTCTTCGATAATCCCGTCTTGCTTGATTAAATCCTGTTTTGCCATGCTTAAATTTTGGGTCGGCAAAGATACAATTCCCGACCAAAGTTGCGCTCCCGCTTAATTTTTTTATGGGAAGCACTGAATATCTGATAGTTGCGTGGTTTTTACCTGCTTCAAGCCATCACTTCGTCCAAACTTTCCACCGGGCGCAGTTCGGGGTTTCTTTCGATGGCTGCTTCGATGGGTTCGTGGTCGGACAGAATGTCAGCGCCTGTTTTTCGGACTGCGACACTATGCTCGTAGTGTGCCGAGGGCAAGCGGTCTTTTGAGTAAATCGTCCACTCATCCTGGGCTTGCATCACCTCTTTTTTGCCGAGGTTAATCATTGGTTCGATGGCGATGACCATGCCTTCTTTCATCAGGATGCCGTCGCCCCGCTTGCCGTGATTGGCGACTTCTGGGTCTTCGTGCAGGTTTTTGCCCAAGCCGTGTCCGACCAGTTCCCGCACTACCGAGTATCCATGTTGCCGCTCCGTGTATTGCTGGATGGCGAAGCCGATGTCGCCGATTCGCTTGCCGTGCCGCACTTGCTCGATGCCCCGGTAGAGCGAAGCTTTGGTGACCCGGCAGAGTTGCATCACTTTTTCCGGCACGTTGCCGATTGGAAAAGTGTAGGCTGCGTCGCCGTAAAAGCCATTCAAGTAAGTGCCGCAATCCACCGACACGATATCGCCGTCCTTAAATATTATCTCGGACGGGATGCCATGCACGACCATTTCATTGACGGAAACGCAAAGCGTGGATGGGAAACCTTTGTAGTCTTTGAAGGCAGGCAGCGCCCCGTGGTCACGTATCAATTCTTCCGCCTCCCTGTCAATTTCACTGCCCGACATGCCGGGCTTAATGATTTCGCCAACGTGCGCCAATGCCTTGCAAACCAATAGGCATGCCTCCCGGACAAGCTCGATTTCTTCGTCCGTTTTGTAGAAGATGCTGGTAACCTTGGCTGCGTGAAGGAGGCTTCTCACCGCTCTCAACTTTTTGAATTAGGATGAGTAGGATTGACAAGGATATTAAGGATTTGGACGCACCCGGCGGGTGCGTCCAAATCCTTAATATCCTTGTCAATCCTACTCATCCTAATTCTACATTTTATCCCAAAAAAAATCGTGCTACGAGGCATGGTTGAAAGTTTCGTCCGTTGGTTGCGCTCGTAGCACGATAAGAATTTATGTCTCAAAAAATTGTTCAAGTCGCTGGGCACGGCTGGCTTCCTTTTGACTTTTGACTTTTTCCTTTTGCCTTATGAACCGTAGCCGATGCCTTGCAGCCTGCTCCTGCCCTGGATTTTTCCAGATTTCACCAAACCGTCGTAGCGACGCATGAGCAGGTGGCTTTCGATTTGTTGCAGGGTATCGAGGAACACACCAACAGCAATCAGGATAGACGTGCCACCGAAGAATGCTGCAAATGCCGGGTTCACGCCAAGTGCTTTAGCGAAGGTCGGCAGGATGGCGATGATGCCGAGGAAAATAGCGCCCGGCAACGTGATGCGGGTGGTGACGGCATCAATGAAATCAGCGGTCGGCTTGCCCGGTTTGATGCCGGGGATAAAAGCGTTGTTCCGCTTGAGGTATTCGGAATATTGGGTCGGGTTCACAATCAACGCCGTATAGACGTAGGTGAAACCGACGACGAGGACGAAAGTGATGATTGCCGAAACCATCGAGTACGGGTCAACCAATGCGGCCATGATACCGGCGGTTTGCATGTTTCCGTCGGAAGCGGCAAACTGGGCAATCGTTGCAGGCACGAACATCAAGGCTTGGGCGAAGATGATAGGCATCACACCGGCAGCGTTGACTTTGATGGGAATGTAATCACGGACGCCAGCGGCTGGCATGACGTTTCCGCCTCGTTGCACCATGTGTTTGGCAAACTGAATCGGCACTTTGCGCACACCCTGAATGATGACGATGACCGCCATGATGACCAGGAAGAACAGTGCAAATTCCAAAATCAAGGTGAACCATCCGCCTGAGTTGACTTGCAACGCAATCTCGCTGGCGAGTGCCGCCGGCAACGAAGCGATGATGCCAATCATGATGAGCAAACTTGCGCCGTTGCCCAAGCCTTTGTCGGTGATGCGTTCGCCGAGCCACATCGAGAAGACCGTGCCTGCCGACAGGATGATGGTGCTGGTGAACCAGAACAAACCTTTAGCCATGGTCGGGTCAATCGCTCCGGGAATGGAATTGACGTAGGTCAGGTAGCCGCCGCCTTGCACCAGGGTGATGGCGACGGTGAGCAAGCGGGTCAATTGAGTCAGTTTCTTCCTGCCACTTTCGCCTTCCTTTTGCTGCAAACGCTGAAAATATGGCACTGCAAATCCCAACAATTGAATGATGATGGAGGCGGTGATGTAGGGCATGATGCCCAAAGCCATGACGGAGGCATTTTGAAAAGCCCCGCCGGTGAAGGTATTTATGAGACCCAACAAGTCGTTGGGGTTCCCACTTTGAGCAGCTTGGTCGAGCGCACCCGGCACCACACCAGGCAACACGACGAAAGAACCGAACCGGAACACAAAGAGCAACAGGAGCGTCCAGCCAATACGGTTGCGCAGCTCTTTTATCTTCCAGATATTTTGAATGGTGGTGATTAATTTTTTCATCAGGAATTGCTTGATGCTCGTTTGCCTTTGGCTTGAAGGGAAATTATAGAAATTATAGAAATTGAGAAATTGGGTGGCAGTGCCAATTTCCCCAATTTCTCAATTTCTTTAATTTCTCAAACGATGGTTACGCTACCGCCTTTGCCTTCGATTGCCTCTTTCGCTTTCTCGGAAATGCCGTGAGCGGTCACTTTCAATGCAACACTTACTTCGCCTCTGCCGAGGATTTTGAAGCGCTCGCTTTTGCCAACCACACTATGAGCGTAAAGCGTTTCCGGGCTGATTTCAGTCAGGTTGTATTTTTCCACCAGCGCTTGAATTTTGTCAAGGTTGATGCCGGTGTATTCGATGCGATTAGGATTTTTGAAACCCTTCTTGGGCAAGCGGCGCTGCATCGGGGTTTGACCACCCTCGAAGCCACGCTTCAATTTTGCGCCGGAGCGGGATTGGTCGCCCTTGTGTCCACGACCTGCCGTGCCGCCCCAACCGGAGCCTTCGCCTCTTGCTTTGCGATGATTGACGTGGGTCGAGCCTTCCGCCGGTTTTAAATTATGAAGTTCCATTTCTACTTGGAGATTGTGAGAGGGTGAGAGGGTGAGATGGTGAGAGGGTGAGACGCTAAATTTCTCACCCTCTCACCCTCTCACCCTCTCACTCTCTCAAGCATTTTCCACCTTCACCAGGTGTTGAACTTTTGCAATCATGCCCAGGATTTGGGGCGTCGCTTCATGCTCCACCGTGTGGTTCATCCTGCGAATGCCCAGGGCTTTGATGGTATCCTTCTGCCGCTTCGGGCGATGGATAGTGCTTTTGACTTGCGTTACTTTGACCTTGCTCATTTTCTGATTGCTAATTGTTAATTGCTAATTGTTGATGGTTAATTGCTGGAGCCAGTGGCAATCAACAATTAACAATTAACCATTGACAATTAACCATTGAACACATTTTCGAGCTGCAATCCCCGCTGCTTCGCCACGTCAATCGGGCTGCGCAGTTTGGCGAGGGCGTCGAGGGTAGCTTTGACCACGTTGTGCGGGTTGGACGAACCCATGGATTTTGCAAGCACGTCGTGGACGCCTGCAATTTCCAGCACTGCCCGCATGGCGCCGCCTGCAATCACGCCCGTACCGTGCGAGGCGGGGCGAAGCAAGACCTTGCCTGCGCCGAATTTGCCTTTTTGCTCGTGCGGAATCGTGTTTTTCAGGATGGGCACTTTGATGAGGTTCTTCTTGGCGTCGGAAATGCCTTTGGCGATGGCTTCCTGCACGTCGCGAGCCTTACCCAAGCCCTGCCCTACCGTGCCTTTGCCGTCTCCAACCACCACGACGGCGGCAAAGCTGAAGGTTCTACCACCTTTGGTCACTTTGGCGACCCGGTTGAGGTTGACCAGCTTTTCTTTCAGTTCCGCTTCGCCTACGTTGCGAACCTTTTGGACGTTGTTTCTTGCCATTGCTTTTTATTTGAAAATGCCCGCCCCGAAGGACAGGCTGCTTTTTGACTTTTATCTTTTTAGAACTTCAATCCGCCTTCCCGTGCGCCTTCCGCCAGCGCTTTCACCCTGCCGTGATACAGGTAGCCGCTCCGGTCGAACACGACAGACTCGACACCTGCTGCCTGCGCTTTTTCGGCGAGCAACTTGCCAACCTGCTTTGCCTGCTCCACTTTGTTGCCTTCCAAAGAGCCGTCTTTGGAATTTGCTGCCGCCAACGTGTTGCCTGCCCGGTCGTCTATGAGTTGAGCGTAGATGAAGTTATTGCTGCGAAAAACACTGATGCGAGGACGCTCCGGTGTGCCTTTGATGTCCTTGCGTACCCGGCGGTGAATTTTCACCCTGCGGTCTACTTTGCTGAATTTCATGTTATTGTAAAGTTTAGTCTTAGTGAAAGGCGCACGAAGTCCAAACCCAAGACATTTGGTGGTTTGGTGATTTGGAGATTTGGTGGTGAGACGTTGGACGTCCCACCACCAAATCTCCAAATCACCATATCACTACTTCTTAGCAGCTGCCTTGCCAGCCTTGCGGCGAAGCACTTCGCCCACGAATTTGATACCCTTTCCTTTGTAAGGTTCGGGTTTGCGGAAGGCGCGTATTTTGGCAGCGATTTGACCTATCAATTCTTTGTCGGCGCTTTCGAGGCGGACGATTGGGTTCTTCCCTTTTTCCTGCGAGGTTTTCACCTTCACGTCGTCGGGGATGTAGAACATGACGGGGTGAGAATAGCCCACCGTCAATTCCAAAAGTTGCCCGGTGTTGTTGGCACGGTAGCCGACGCCGACCACTTCCAACTCCTTCACGTAGCCTTCCGACACGCCGATAACCATGTTGTTGATGAGCGAGCGATACAAGCCGTGCAGAGCGCGGTGGCGTTTTTGCTCGGTGGGGCGGGCGACAACTATTTCGCCGTCTTGCAACTCAACTTTGATGTCGGGGTCAACCTGCTGCATCAATTCGCCTTTGGCGCCCTTGACAGTCACCATGTTGGTGCTGCTCACTTTTATTTCCACTCCTTTTGGAAGCGGAATCGGCATTTTTCCTATCCGAGACATTGCGTTTGGTGATTTGGTGGTTTGGTGATTTGGTGGGTGGGACGTGCCACCATATTACCAAATCACCAAATCACCTATTTTTTGGGAGTCCGTAGTTTGGTGGGTCACACCACCAAATCACCAACTCGCCAAATCACTATTTGAATTCAAGAAATGTAGCACAAGACTTCGCCGCCCACATTTTCCGCTTTCGCTTGCTTGTTCGACATGATGCCATGCGAGGTAGAGATGATGGCGATGCCCAGGTTGTTGATGACCTTGGGCAAATCGGATGCCTTGCGGTATTGCCGCAAACCGGGACGGCTGACGCGCTTCAATTCCCGAATGATTGGCAACCGCGAAACGGGGTCGTATTTCAGGGCGATTTTGATGACGCCATGTTTGCCAGCCTCATCGTCGAATTTGTACTTGAGGATGTAGCCGCTGTTGTAGAGGATTTCCGTCATCGCCTTTTTTTCTTTGGAGGCGGGAATCTCCACAATCCGGTGACCCGCTTGCTGGGCGTTGCGGATGCGAGTCAAAAAATCTGCTATCGGGTCAGTTACCATCATTTTTTAAATGGTTGGATAGTTGAATGGTTAAATGGTTGCTGGTTCACCAGCCATACAGCCATTCAGCCATATAGCCATTTAACCATTCAGCCATTTACCAGCTTGCTTTGGTTATACCAGGGATTTTGCCGTCGAGCGCCATTTCACGGAACTTGACGCGGCACAAGCCAAACTTGCGCATATAGCCTTTCGGGCGTCCGGTCAGCTTGCAACGATTGTGCAGGCGCACGGGCAGGGCATTGCGAGGCAGCTTGTCGAGCGCATCGTAATCGCCTGCTTCTTTGAGCTTTTTGCGCAAATCAGCATACTTGGCGACCATCCGCTCACGCTTCTTTTCCCTTGCTATGATTGATTTCTTTGCCATTGTCTGAAACTATGAACTATGAATTATGAACCTGAAAACCAAGACGTTGTGCCCGGCAGGTTTATAGTTTTATCGTTCCTGATTTTTGCTTTTGAACGGCATTCCCAACGTCTTCAACAGGGCGAGGGCTTCCGCATCCGTCTTTGCCGTCGTCACGAAAGTGACATCCATGCCGGTGATTTTGGTGACTTTGTCGAGGTCAATTTCCGGGAAGATGATATGCTCCGTCACGCCCATCGAGTAGTTGCCACGACCGTCGAAGCTCTTGTCATTGATGCCCCGGAAGTCACGCACACGTGGAAGGGCGACGGAAATGAGCCTGTCCAGAAATTCCCACATGCGCTCGCCCCGGAGGGTCACGCGGACACCGATTGGCATTCCTTCCCGCAGTTTGAAGTTCGAAACCGACTTCTTGGCGCGGGTGACGACTGCTTTTTGACCGGCAATGGTGGTCACTTCGTCCACCGCCACGTCCACCAGTTTTTTGTCCTGGGTGGCTGCGCCAACGCCTTGGTTGATACAGATTTTGACCAGCTTCGGCACTTGCATCGGATTGCCGTATTGGAATTGCTCCTGCAATGCCGGAACTACTGCGTCTTTATATTTGGCTTGAAGCCTTGCAACGTATTTCATCGCTAAATCGAGAATTTAGACCTGTCAGCACTTGAAGTGCTGACAGGTCTTTTCATCTGAAAATCAACTAAAAATTTCACCGCTCTTTTTGGCGTAGCGGACGGATTTTCCGTCCACGATTTTCCTGCCGATGCGGGTTGGTTCGCCTGTCTTGGGGTCGAGCAGCATCAGGTTGGAAAGGTGAATCGGAGCGGCGATTTCGGTGATGCCGCCTTTCGGGTCTTTCTGCGTAGGCTTGCGGTGCTTCTTGCGCATGTTCACGTTGTCCACGATTGCCCGGTTCTTTTCGGGAAATACTTCCAGCACCTCGCCGGTCTCGCCCTTATAGTTGCCGGCAGTGACCATCACCCGGTCGCCTTTCTTAACGTGCAACTTCGGAGCAAACCTTGTTTTTTTTACTTGCTTAGACATGATAATCAGCGAGTTGTATTTCGACTGAGCGGCTCGCTTAAAGCGAGCCGCTCAGTGAATGCACACATTAATATTATAGTACCTCAGGCGCCAGGGACACGATGCGCATGTAGTCTTTCTCGCGCAATTCACGTGCGACGGGCCCGAAAATGCGGGTTCCCCTCGGCTCTCCCTGGGTGGTCAGCAACACGCAAGCGTTGTCGTCGAAACGGATGTAGGAGCCGTCTTTGCGGCGGACTTCCTTGCGAGTGCGCACGACGACGGCTTGGCTGACCGTGCCTTTTTTCACCCCACCGGGAGAGGCGTCTTTCACGGCAACCACGATTTTGTCGCCGACCGAAGCGTAGCGGCGATGGCTGCCTCCCAACACACGGATGCAAAGGACTTCTTTCGCCCCGCTGTTGTCTGCAACTTTTAGCCTCGATTCCTGCTGAATCATCTTAGTAGAATTTTGCGATTGATAATTGCTGATTGTTAATTGCTGATTGTTGGTCGTTACAACAATTAGCAATTAGCAATTAGCAATCAGCAATTCTTATTTCGCACGCTCGACGACTTCGACCAAGCGCCAACGTTTGTTTTTGCTCAGGGGGCGGGTTTCCATGATGCGCACTTTGTCGCCGATGTGGGCGTCGTTGTTTTCATCGTGCGCCATGAATTTTTTTGACCGCTTCACCGACTTGCCGTACACGGGGTGACGCAGGCGGCGTTCCACTTTGACGTTGATGGTCTTTTCCATTTTGTCGCTAACGACAACGCCAACTCTGGTCTTCCTTAATTTTCTTTCTTCCATTGTATCCATTGTAATTGGATTTGAAGTTTGCCAGCGATGAGTAGCGCCTACTTGCCTACCCGCCTACTTGCTTACTTCCTTCTGCGTCTTTCCCTGATTTTTGAACGTTTAGCCAGTTGTTCCGGGGTGAATTGCGCCAGTTCCCGCTTGCGGGCTTCGGTTTTGAGCCGGGCGATGTCGCGGCGCAGGGTTCTGATTTCCATCGGGTTGTCCAAGCCTTTGACGGCATGGTCGAATGTCATCTTCTGGTATTCCGTTTCAGCGCCTTGCATTTCAGCCACCAATTCTTCGTCGTTCAATTCCAGAAGCTCCTGCGTTTTCTTGCTTGCCATTTTTATATGGTGATTTGGTGAGAGGGTGAGAGAGTGAGAGGGAGAGAGTTTTACCACTCTCACTCTCTCACCCTCTCACTCTCTCACGTATCAAAAAGTGACCATGTCGGGGCGGACGCTGAACTTGGTCAGCACCGGCAATTTTTGAGCGGCGAGGCGGAGGGCTTCCATCGCAGTTTCCTGCGTGACGCCGTCCACTTCAAACATGATTCTGCCTGGCTGAATCATTGCCACATAGTGGTCGAGGGAGCCTTTGCCTTTACCCATACGCACCTCCTGGGGCTTGCGGGTGATAGGTTTGTCGGGGAAAATGCGAATCCACACTTGCCCTTCTCTTTTCATGTGGCGGGTCATGGCGATACGTGCAGCTTCAATCTGGCGGCTGGTGAGCCTGCCCCCGGTGATGGCTTTCAACGCGTACGAGCCGAAGCTCACCGTGCTGCCTTTCACCGTGATGTCTTGCCGCTTGCCTTTTTGCATCTTGCGATATTTTGTCCGTTTCGGCTGTAACATGACTTACTTCTTTTTTGCTTTTGCCTGATAGTTATTGGCTGTTGGCTGCGTTTGCCAATGGCTAAAAGCCAACTGCCAACTGCCCAATATTCGCCCTCCGGGGAGGGTTTTTAAAAAGCGGCTGCGAAGGTAATTTGAAATTCCAGATTTGCGCACCCGGCATTTGTTGAAAAAAAGTCAAGAAGTCGTGCCCGGGGGAGTTGATTTCTTGAGAAAAAAATTCAGCATCTTTTTCTCTCTCCCGGAGGCTTTTACGGTCTGCGACCTCCGCCACCACCACCGCCGCCACGACGGTCACCGCCGCCGCCGCCGCCACCACCTCTGCGGTCGCCACCACCGCCACCGCCTCTCCTATCGCCGCCGCGTCCACCGCCGCCTTCGCCACGCTCACGACGGTCGCCACCTCTACGGTCGTCGCCGCCTCTGCGGTCGTCCCGACGGTCGCCGCCCATGCGCTCTTTCTTTTCGAGACCTGCATTGGGCGACAGGTCGCGCTTGCCATAGACTTCGCCTTTGCAAATCCAGACTTTGATGCCGATTTTACCGTACACGGTCAATGCTTCGGCGAGGTTGTAATCAATGTCGGAGCGGAAGGTGTGCAGGGGCGTTTTGCCATCTTTGTACTCCTCCGTCCGAGCCATCTCCGAACCTGCGAGGCGACCGCTGATGCGCACTTTGATGCCTTCTGCGCCTGCCCGCATGGTGGATTGGATTGCCATTTTGATAGCCCGGCGATGGTTGATGCGCGCTTCCAACTGTTTGGCAACGCTTTCGCCCACGATGGTAGCATCGAGTTCCGGTTTGCGGATTTCGATGATGTTGATTTGGACTTCCTTGCCGGTCAGCTTGCGCAATTCCTCGCGGATTTTGTCAACTTCCTGACCGCCTTTGCCGATGACAATGCCTGGGCGGGAGGTGTGAATGGTCACGGTGATGCGCTTGAGCGCCCGCTCGATAACCGTCCTCGCAATGCCGCCTTTGGAAATGCGGGCTTTCAAATAAGTGCGGATGCGCTCGTCCTCGACTACTTTTTCAGCGTAGTCTTTGCCGGCATACCAGTTGGAATCCCATCCCCGGATGATGCCCAAACGATTTCCAATCGGATTAGTCTTTTGACCCATTTTCTTTGATTTGGTGGTTTGGTGATTTGGTGATTTGGTGAGTGGGACGTTGGACGTCC
>CAZHLB010000180.1:0-10271 GCA_964533005.1 uncultured Saprospiraceae bacterium | reverse complement strand
CTTCTGCAACGCTGACCATCAGCGACGTACAAGGCAAAGTGGTGAAAGTCATCACTGGCAACTTCCACAAAGGTTACAACCAGGAGACTGTCAAGCGCAGTGAACTGGGAGCGACCGGCGTGCTGTACTATCGCTTGGACAGCGGAGCTGATTCTGCTACCCGCAAGCTGATTTTAGTGGATTAGTCCACACGATAGGCGAGTAGGCAAGTAGGCGAGTATGAAAGTACCCGCCTGCTTGCCTGCCCACTCGCCGAAAAGACAAAGTGACCGGAAACCGTTTTCAGGAAATAATACTTAAATCGGTTTTTGGGATGGCCCTTCTCCAGTGTTTTCGGGGGAGGGCTTTTTTTATTTTTGAATTAGGATGGGAAGGATTTCAAAGGATGTTAAGGATTGGGACGGTTGCCCCGTCTCAATCCTTAATATCCTTCGAAATCCTTCCCATCCTAATTCAAAAAAGCCTCGGTCAAAATTTTTGACCGAGGCTTTTTTCATTGCCGATGCCTGAAAATATTAGGCTTCCCGAATTGAAAGATGTCGTTTTTTTAGTTTTGAAAACGACTGCTGTTCAAGTTGTTTTTCGGTTTCGGCATGGTTTTTACATTTGATTAAATCGAAATACAACAACTGAAAAAGGGCTTCAAATTCAAGTTGTTCTTACCGCAAAAACAAGCACATCTGCAAATTCACAAGCAATTTTTACCGGCAGCCGAGTGATGAAAACTTAGCCTTCCCGCAAGTGCGGGATGCTGTTCATCATTCATAGTTTATCGTTCAAAAGCTGCCCTTTTCTTACCAAAACATCACACCATTGAAGGCTGCGCCATAGCCGGAATCACGACAGCGGGATCCCAGCTATGCTTTAGAGAGCACGAACTGCTTTTGAGAAAACTCACACACATTTAGGAGAGCTAACGTACTTGAGAAAAACGCCGACGCACTCCTTTTCGAGTCCGGCATTTGCGCAAGCAGGCAAGCAGGCAACGGGGGAGCAGGCAAGTTGAAAAACATGCCTGCCACCATTGCCTGCTGCCCACTTGCTTTTCCGCAATCCTCTTGCGGAAGCCGGAATCGCCTTCTCACCAGTAGTTCTGTTTCCTTGATTTTTTTCAACTATCCGGTTGACCGTCAATCGTTTAGCTGGGCTTCTTATGGCTTTTCCGAGGCGCCTCCCAAGTCGTTTTTAGCGGCTTGCGGATAGCCTCGACGGCATATATCCAAATCTAAATTCAACTCAGATGAAACAGAACATCCGCACCCCGTTGGCTTCTTGCCTGGTGTTCCTGCTGCTTTTTGTTTTTCAAAATGCCTTGCTTGCAGGTACAATCGTTTCAAACAACCCCGACCCGGCACATCCCGGAAACATCTCGCCGGGGTCGAATTGCAGCTTTCTCATGAATGAGACGCACGTGCTGGCGAGCGGCACGACTTGCCCGGGGCCCTTCCTTTTAGTGGCGCTTTCGCCGAGCGGCGACACGCTAGCTTGGGACACGACCGAGGTGAACATTCCGCTGGCGACGCAGCTCGATTCGGTGATTCAAATCAAAATCATTGACCTGCCCACCGGCAATTTCAACTCCTCGTACTACCTCGTCGAGGACAAATTGATGCCGACGGTGACTTGTCCGAATGACACGGTGAGTTGCGCCGCCTCGCTTTTGCCCGCCAACATCACCCCGATTGTCATCAGTGACAACTGCCCTAACGCAGTGACTACCAGTTTTTTCGATGCACCCATTGGGCCCGATTGCATGGTTCCCGACCCGTTCATCGGCGTGGTTGTGCGGACATGGATGGTCACCGACGGCGGCGGCAACACGACGACTTGCAGCCAGCACATCTATATTTTGGAAGCGGACACGGTCAGTTTTCCACCGGATATCAGTATTGATTGCGCAAGCGCATCGGCTGCGCCTGCCATCACGGGCAGACCGACGGTGGATGGAAACCCGGTCGGTTCGGGCGGCTTTTGCAATTTCCTGGTGAATTTTCAAGACGATACTTTGTCGCATTGCGGCGGCAACCCGCTGATTGCCAGGGCTTGGACGGTGCTGATTCATTGCACCAGCGAGATTTTCAGGGACACCCAGTTGATTTATTTCACGGACACGACTGCGCCAGTCATCACCTGCGCCGACACGCTGATTTTGTCAACCGACATTGGCGTTTGCACCAAAACGGTGAACCTGCCTGTGCCGACGGTGACTGACAATTGCAGCTCTTTCAGCTACGTGGCGCACACGCCAATGGCGGGCGACGGGCTGGTTTTGATTGACGTGCCGAAAGGAAATTACACGACCACTTTCACGGTCACCGATAGCTGCGGCAACGTAGCCTCCTGCCAAACGGTGTTTCAAATTTTGGACACGGAGACGCCCGCCGCCGTTTGCGACGGTTTCAAAAATATCTCGCTGCCCTCGACCGGAGCGGTGGCTTTGTCGGCTTCCACTTTCAATGCGGGTAGCCACGACAACTGCTCGCCGGTGAGTTTTTTGGCGAGCCGGGATGGGGTGAATTTTTCGCCATTCGTCAATTTCAACTGCGCCGACGTGGGCGATTCGGTGATGGTCGTGGTGCGGGTCAGGGAAGTTTTCAACCCGAATTCTTTCACCGATTGCATGAACTGGGTCTTGGTCAACGACAAATTGCCGCCCGTGATTTCTTGCCCGCCGAGCCAGGTGATTGATTGCGAAGCGGACTATTCCAACCTCGCCATCTTCGGCAGTCCGACGTTTTTTGACAATTGCGCTGGCGCAACGCTGGCGGTTGATTCCGTCCTGAGCATCAGCAATTGCGGCACTGGCACTATCATTCGTTCATTCTTGGTAACTGATTCGAGCAGCAATTCTGCCGCTTGCACCCAGACTATTACCGTGCTGAATCAGACGCCTTTCAACGGCTCGACCATCCAATTTCCGCAGGATTACACGCTGTTTGACTACTGCGCAAGCCCGGCTGGATTGACGCCGCCGAACCTTCCCGCTTCGCCGGTGAATTACAGCCAGCCGGTCGTCACCGGAACCGCTTGCGCCATGATTGCCACGAACTACACCGACCAGGTTTTTTACATTTCAAATCCGGCGTGTTACAAAATCGTGCGCACCTGGACGGTCATGGACTGGTGCCAATACAACCCGGCGAACCCAACCGTCGGCATCTGGAAAGACCAGCAACTCATCATCGTGATGGACACGACCGCCCCGGTGATTACTTTTTGCCCGCCGGGCAACACGTTGAGCCTCGGCGCCGACTGCAATTTGGTGCAGGTGAACCTCTTGCCGGTGACGGCAACCGATTGCAGCCCAAACCTGATTATTACGAATAATTCGCCCTACGCAACCTCGAACGGGGCAGATGCAAGCGGCATGTACCCCGCTGGTTATCACACGATTACCTACTCGGTGAAGGATGGCTGCGGAAACGAAAGCACTTGCAGCATGGTCATTTCCATCCAGGATTTGAAGCCGCCGACGCCGTATTGCAAAATCGGCATCGTCGCAGAATTGCAAGACATGTTCGGCATGGGCATCATGGCGACCGTTCATGCGGAGCAATTGAACCTGAACAGCTTCGACAATTGCACGGCGAAGGCGGATTTGGAATTTGCCATCAAGCTCGTCGGCGACCCCAATGCGCCGACCGAAGCGCTGGTTTTCGATTGCGACGGCGAGGGTACGCATCAGGTGGAAATCTGGGTGACCGACGAAGCTGGCAACAGCGACTATTGCGAAACGCAGATAAACATCCAGGACAATATGCTGCTCTGCCCCGACAATCAGGTGGCAGGCATTGCGACCATCGGCGGCGAAATCATCACGGAAAAGGGGGACAACCTGCCCGCAGTGGACGTCCACGTGGAAAATTACTCGTGGATGAGCAGCACCGGCGACGACGGCGAATTTGACCTGCCGAACCTGCCCACTGGTGGCAACTACGTGCTTGCGCCGGAAAAAAATACCGACCATTTGAACGGCGTTACCACTTTCGACCTGGTGCTCATGAGCCGTCACATCCTGAATATCAGCAAGTTGCCGACGCCGCACAAAATCATCGCCGCCGACGTGAACCGCAGCAAGGCGGTGACGACGGCTGACTTGGTGACTTTGCGCAAGCTGATTTTGCACATCTACGACGAGTTGCCGGGCAACACTTCCTGGCGTTTCGTGGAAAACGGCTACGTTTTTCCCGACTCGACCAACCCGTTCATGGAGGTTTTCCCGGAGAAAATTTCCGTGTTCAACCTGAGCCAAAACGTGCCCAACGCCAATTTCATCGGCATCAAAACCGGCGACGTGAATTGCAGCGCCGACCTGAGTTTTGGCAACAGCAACGTGGGAGAACGCAGCAGCGACGAAGAAGCGACCCTGCGTTTGGACGACCGGGAAATCGAGGCGGGCGAGGAGTTTGTCGTGCCCGTTTACCTGAAAAATGAACAAGAGCTACTTGCATTGCAACTAACATTTGAATTTGATACCGATTTGGAATTTCAAGGCATTGAAAAGGGCAGTTTGCCCGGCATCAGCGAGGAGAGCTTCGGCACGACTCGTGTCAACGAAGGCATCCTGACTGCTGGCTGGTTCAATCTCCAGCCGGTGCAGGTGCAGCCGGGGGAAGCCCTTTTCAGCCTTCGATTCAAGTCCGGGTCGGCGAGTAGGCTCAGTGAAACGTTGTCGCTGACTTCCCGTTTTACCAAAGCAGTCGCCTACGCTGGTGACGAGACCGCCATGAATCTCAACCTTGAATTCACGCAAACAGCCGGAAGCTCGCAGGACGGGCAGGTCGCCCCGAATGCCGGCGCCGAGTTCCAACTGTACCAAAACCAGCCGAACCCGTTCAAGAAATTCACGAACATCGGCTTCACGCTGCCCGAAACGGCGCCTGCCCGCCTGACCATTTTCGACATGGACGGTAGGGTTTTGAAGACCATCGAGCAGGTTTTCACGAAAGGCTACCACGTGTTGAGCGTGGAGCGGCGGGAATTGCCGGTGAGCGGGGTGCTGTTTTACAAACTGGAAACGCCGGGGCATACGGCGACGATGAAGATGGTTTTGTTGTAGCGTAGAAATGTCATTTCTCTCTCCGAGTCCTGTCAGCACTTCGAGTGTTGACAGGACTTTTTTTATGCCGAAACATGAGCGGGAGAGGGCTGTTTATCAAAAGAAATATGCTTTCGCCTCCGCTGAGAATTGCCATATCTTGCTTTAAAATTGTCCGACCATGATTGCTTTCGATATTCCAACAAAATACTACACCATCGCCGAGTACCTCGAAATGGAGGATGCTTCCGATACCCGGCATGAGTTCGACAACGGAACTATTACTGAAATGGCTGGTGGAAAACTACCTCACAACACGGTCAAGCTGGAGGCATTGACCATTGCAAATCTGGCCATTCGCAAAGCGAAAGTGCCTCACATGGCTTTGAACAGTGACACTAAAGTGCGCATCGAAGCCACTAACAAATTTGTTTATCCCGACGGGAGTATCAGTGATGGGACGCCGGAATATTACGTGACTCCGAATGGCACAATCCGCCGGGATGTCATCGTCAACCCGCTGGTGATTTTTGAGGTGCTTTCCAACGATACTCGTGGATACGACAAGACAGACAAATTCGATTTGTACTGCACCATCCCCGGTTTTCGGGAATACGTGCTCATCGAGCCTGAGAAAATCTGGGTCAAACAGTTCTTTCTCGAAGACCCTGCAAACAACCTCTGGCGGCATGAATTGCTGACCGACCGCAACGCAACGCTCCTTTTGCGCAGCATTAACCTGGAAATTCCGTTGGAAGAGATTTATGCGGTGCTGGATAAGCTGCCGAAGTGAAAAGCCCGCTTAATTTTTCAACCATGCGTCTGTTGACTTTTTGCCTTTTGCTTTTAAACCTCGCTTCCCAAGCCCAACCCTGCCGGGAAGTCATCGCCTATTTTCCGAGCTGGAAATGGTACGACCGCAACCACCTCGTCAATCCCGCCTCGCTCGATTACAGCAAGTACACCATCATTAATTACGCCTTTTTCCGACCCGAATGGGACGGCAGCATCGTGCCTTTCGACCCGGTGGCGGACAGGGCATTGCTGTTAGGCGACCGCCGCTCGAAATCGCCGAACAGCCTCGCCGCCAATAAATCCAATGAAGCCGACCGCTACTTGCCGAGCGCTTCGCTGGTGGACATGGCGCATCAAAATGGCGTCCGGGTGGTGATTTCGGTAGGCGGCTGGACGATGTCGGAGCAGTTTCCCAGCATTTGCGCCAGCGCAGAAAAGCGCCGTCGTTTCGCCGAAAGTTGCCGGGAAATCATCGGCAGGTTCGGCGTGGACGGCATTGACATTGATTGGGAATACCCTGGTTATCAGGCTCATAACGGCTCTTCCGCCGACCGGGAAAATTTTACGCTGCTGCTCGAAGCGATTCGGGACACCTTCGATGTGATGACTGCCGAGACTGGCAAATCGTACCTTTTGACCTCTTGTTTTGGCGTCTCGCCCAACCGGCTAGCGTTCATCGAATGGCACAAAGTCAAGCACCTGCTGGATTTCGTGAACCTGATGACCTACGATTATTATGGCTTAGACCATCACCAAACCAATCACCATTCGCCGCTTTTTTCCCCTGCCAAAGGCTTGACGGGCTACGACATGAGCAGCACCGTGCAGCATTTGATGGAGGAATACGACGTGCCTGCGCACAAAATCACCGTCGGAATTCCATTTTACGGCAAAGCCATCAAGACCAAAGGCGACCCTGACCTGCATGTCGCCAGCCGCAAATCGAGGGACGCCAAAACTTTCCCCGAAGACGTCGGCTCCCCCATGTTTTACAACATCCTCGCCCGGCAAGGGCTTTTCAATTACCAATGGGACAGCCTCGCCCAAGCGCCTTTTTTGCAAGGCAAACACAAGCTGAACACCTTCGTCACCTACGACGATGAGCGGTCGGTGGCGCAAAAAGCACGGTTTATTTTGGAGCAAAATCTGGCTGGC
This sequence comes from uncultured Saprospiraceae bacterium, assembly GCA_964533005.1. Classification (GTDB taxonomy): domain Bacteria; phylum Bacteroidota; class Bacteroidia; order Chitinophagales; family Saprospiraceae; genus UBA6168. Next base: position 3,283 of record CAZHLB010000180.1, on the reverse strand, counting down.
GCAATCGTTTGGGACATCACCGGCGACTACGTGGAAAGCTCGCCCGGTTCTGGCGAGGTGGCAGGGACACCGCTGGCGACTGCCTTGTGCGATGCGCTTTGCAACCGAAAAAAGGACGAACAACCGGCTGCACCGACCATTTTTTCCCTGCCGCCGAGGTTGATTTTGGTGAAGCAGCGGAGCTATGCGCCCCGGCTGGCGCATTCGAGCGTGGTGTTGAAAATTGAAAAAAAGAAGAAGAAGGACAAGAAGCGAAAGAAGCGGAAGAAGGAGAAGGGAGGAGCGCCTGCGCCGTATTTTGACAGGAGTTGGTGAGTTGCCAGTTTTACGTTTACGAAACTTATGAAGTTTCGTAAACGTGAGCCTGCATAAAAACAAAAGCCATGTTTCAGGGAAGAAACCTTGTTGATGAATTAATGCAGCGCCCCGATGCAGTTCTCATTTTGGAACAATTGAAGGAAAAGTTGAGCGAGGAGCAACGCCGACGGGAAGCGTTTTACAAATTGGATGACGAAGACTTAAAAGCAGAGTTTGTCAACGGGGAAATCTTTTATCAGCCCTCAGTTCCAAAAGAGCATATTGATGCCGTTGGTGCGATTGCCTGCTTGTTGAACATTTTTACCTCAGCTTTTCATCTGGGCTACGTCGGCATCGAAAGAATCCTCACTCAATTCACTCGTAACGATTACCTACCCGACGTGTGCTTTTTCAAGCAAGACAAAGCTGCAGACTTCAAAAAAGGGCAACTCATTTTCCCCGTCCCCGACCTTGTCGTGGAGGTGCTTTCCAAAAGCAGCAAAAGAATGATGGAGCACGACACCGTAACCAAATACGCAGACTACGAAAAACATGGTGTCCCGGAATATTGGATAGTTGACCCCGACGAGCAAACCGTTTCTCAGTACGTCCTCGAAAATGGCAAATACCGCCTGGTTTTGAAAAGCGGCGAAGGCACAATTCGGAGTTTTGTCGTCGAGGGTTTTGCCATTCCAATACGGGCTATTTTTGATGAAGAAGCGAACTTGGCGGCAGTTCGGGAGATGTTCAAATAAACACCTTTCCGAAAGTTTCAAACTTTCGGAAAGGTTGGCGAGCTAATTTTGGGCTTCAAATTTTCCATCCATGTCAAAACGGAAGCTCATCGTCAAGCCGCAGTCCAACACGCTCAAATCACCTGCCGCCGCCCCGACCGGGGGCGGCAAAATTTCCGACGCAGCCAAATTCATCCGCCTTTCCACCTGGGGCATTTTCCTGCTCAGCGTCATCCTGTACGCCAACACGCTTTTCCACAATTACGCCGTGGACGACGCCATCGTGATTTACGACAACGAGTTCACTACCATCGGTTTAGCGGGTATTCCCGACCTCTTTCGCTACGATACTTTCCGGGGATTTTTTAAAGTGGAAGGCAAAGAAAATCTCGTCGCAGGTGGTCGCTACCGACCCTTGACTCCGGCGATGTACGCCCTCGAAGTGCAGCTTTTTGCGCCAAAAAAACGAGATGCCGCAGGACTACCAGTCAAGGATAAAAATGGCAACCAAATCTTCGACCCGGACGAAAGCGGCAAGCTGAACACGGTCAAATTTGTCGGTCACTTCGTCAACGTTTTGCTCTACGGCTTGACTGGCGTCGTGCTGTTTTGGCTGCTTCTTCGCCTGTTCTCCCCAGCTTCTGCCTCGCCCCTCATACCTCATACCTCATACCTCATACCTCTGACCTGCACGCTGCTTTTCATGGTGCATCCCATTCATTCAGAGGTAGTTGCGAACATCAAGGGCAGGGATGAAATCGTCAGTTTGCTCGGCAGTTTGGCGGCGCTGCTACTTTCGTGGCGGGCGTTTTCGGAGAAAAAACCGGGGTTGAATTTGGCGGCGGGCGCGCTGTTTTTCCTCGCTTTGCTGTCGAAAGAAAATGCCATCACTTTCCTGGCGGTCGTGCCGCTGACGTACTTCTTTTTCAGCCGGGCAAACGTCAGGCAGGTCATTTTGCAGACCCTGCCTTTTGTTGCCGCCGCAGCGGTGTTTTTGGTGATTCGCACCAGCGTCATCGGGCTGCTGCCTGGCGAGCCACCGAAGGAGTTGATGAACAACCCGTTTTTGAAGCTGGTGGGCACGCAGTACGTGGACTTTTCTGCCGGGGAAAAATTCGCCACCATTTTTTACACCCTCGGAAAGTACCTGCAATTGCTGGTTTTGCCGCACCCGCTGACGCACGATTATTATCCCCGGCACATTCCCATCCTCGGTTTTGGCGACTGGAAAGTGATTTTGAGCCTGCTCGTTTACCTCGCTTTGGGCATTTACGCTTTGCTTCGTTTGCCCAAAAAAGACCCGGTGAGCTACGGCATCCTGTTTTTCCTGGCGACGATTTCCATCGTGTCGAACATCGTTTTCCCCGTCGGCACGACGATGAACGAGCGGTTTGCGTACATGCCGTCGGTTGGGTTTTGCCTCGTGGTGGCAGTGCTTTTTGCAAAATTGGCTGGAAAAAATGGCAGGTTGCCGATGACGGCGATGGTCGTGGGAGGCTTGATTTTACTGGCATATTCGGGCAAAACCTTCGTGCGGAACTTCGTCTGGAAAGACAATTTCACCCTCTTCCTCACCGACGTAAAAACAGCGCCCGGCAGCGCCAAGCTGCAAAATTCGAGCGGCGGCGAGTTGATTGCTCAAAGCCTGAAACCGGGAAATGAGGAGAGGAAAAACGACATGCTCCGGGAGGCAATCACCCACCTGAACGAAGCCATCAAAATCCATCCCGGCTACAAAAACCCGTTCCTGCTGCTCGGCAACGCCTACAATTATTTGCAGGAATACGAAGCCAGCATCCAAGCCTACGAGCACGCCCTGCGCCTCGACCCGAACTACGGCGAAGCCAAAAACAACCTCGCCATCACCTACCAGCAAGCGGGCAGGTACTTCGGCGAGGAAAAAAACGACCTCGCCAAGTCGCTCGCCTACCTGCAAAAAGCCTACGAACTGAAGCCCGACGATTACGAAACCTTGCGCCTGCTCGGCGTCGCTCACGGCGTGGCGGGCTACGCTGCGAAGGCTGCGGAATATTTTGAAAAAGCCCTTGTCGTCAAGCCCGGCGACGCCGATGCGATGTACAATCTTGCCAGTGCCTACTATTATTTGGGGCAGGAAGACAAGGCGAAGGCGTTGTTTCAGCAGGCGAAGCAGGCGAATCCGAACATCGAGGCGGAGCGGAAAACGAGGAAGTGATTTTTTTTGATTAAATGATTGAAGATTAAATGATTACATGATTTTTGATGGAATGGCA
>CAZHLB010000179.1:0-10317 GCA_964533005.1 uncultured Saprospiraceae bacterium | reverse complement strand
TCGTGCCGGGCGCAGCCTCGGTCATCGTGAGCGGGCAGGGCAGCGGCAGGGTGATTTGTTTTTCGGACAACCCCAATTTTCGGGCGTTTTGGTACGGGACGAACAAGCTGCTGGCGAATGCGATTTTTTTTGGAAATACCATTTCGGGGCAGACAACGGAGAAGGTGAGGAAGAAATGAATGGCTGAATGGTTGACTAACCATTCAGCCATTTAACCATTCAGCCATAAATGGTAAATTGCACCATCAAAAAATCTCGAATCATGCTCGTAGCTGAAAAAAAAATAACGGTCGAAGACTTCCGCCAGATGACTTTTGAAGGCGAGGAAGACGCCTTTTATGAACTTATCAATGGAGAAATCATGAAGAAATCTGCACCCACCTCCCTGCATCAAGACATTTCCGACAACCTGCATTTTTTGCTGAACAGTTTCGTCCGCCCCAGGAAATTGGGCAAAGTCTATGCAGCACCGTTGGACGTTTACCTGCATCGTTCCAGCCACGTTTTGCCGGATTTGATTTTTGTTCCAATTGCCAACAAGCACATCGTTGACCCTGCAAACGGTGTCGTCGGCGTACCGGATATTCTGATTGAAATCATTTCACCCAGCTCGATATACAAAGACCGAGTGTTGAAAAACAATGACTACGAAGCCAGTGGCGTACCTGAATATTGGCTCGTTGACTCGAAAAATCAATCCATTGAAGTGTATGAAAACATGAATGGCGAGTTCCGGCTTTTTGCTTTTGCGGCGGAGATGGGAAAGGTGCAATCGAAGGTGTTGGCTGGGTTTGAGGTGGATATTCGGGAAGTTTTTTCGTGAGCTTATACTGCACTCCAATAGGGTTTATGCAAAACAGTCCAGGCAGCACTTCAAGTGCTGCCTGGACTGTTTTGCATAAAACCTATTGTGGTGAAGTATAGATATGACTTCCATCTTTCCCTAAAAAGGGTCGGAAAACCGCTCGTCCCTGATAAAATTTTCATCCGTAAGCGTATGGAGAAACGCAACGAGTGCCTGTTTTTCGGCGCTGCTCAGATTTAACCGGAGGGGCCCACGCAAGCGCCAATCAAGACTTGGATGTGGTTGAATTCCTTCGTTGTAATGATTGACAACTTCTTCCAGCGTCTCAAAACGACCATCGTGCATGTAAGGAGCAGTCAGGGCGACATTGCGAAGCGAAGGCGTTTTGAAGCGACCATATCCGGCGCCATTGTCTGCATAATTCACATCCAAGCCAATATTAAAAGTTGACCAAGTTGACTGGAACAATTGCCCGCCGTGACAACTTGCGCACAAAGCCTTGCTTTGGAACAGTTCTTTTCCCTCCTTTTCCATTGGAGTGAAATTGGCGAAATTTTGCGCCACCCCTTCGTCATATTTGGAACTTGCAGAAACCATGGCAGAAAGAAACTGCGCCAAAGCAATGGAAATACGCTCCGTCGTTACCGTTTCGTCGCCAAAAGCAGCTTGAAAGAGGGGGGGATAATAATCCACCCTTTGAAGTTTTTCCGGCAGCTTTTTCTCAGGTTCCATGCCCATTTCGATGTGGTCGCCGACCGGCATCAACACTTGTTTATAGAGGTCTCTGGAGCGAGCGTCCCAAAATAATTGGTTCAGATAACCCGTGTTGGCAATTGCTAAAGAATTCCGCTTGGTCATGCTGCCGGCAAAGCCTTCGCTAAAGCGGCTGGGCGTGGCAAAAGCATTCTCCTGAAAATGACAGGAAGCGCAGGCTGTCGCATTGTTCAGCGAGAGTTTTGGGTCGTAAAAAAGAACCCTTCCCAGGGTCGCTTTTTCGTCCGTCAGCCTTTTTTGGATAGGAAGTGTATCCAGGGCAAGCTGAACGTTTATGAAATGGTTGGGCAGGTCATACTTTGAATATTGGAAGGTTGCCTCCGGCAACTTCACCGGGAATTTCAAGCCCTTTTCAAGCCTTTCTTTTTGGCAAGCCGAAACAAGCGCCAGGAGTGCGAAGGATAGCAGGATAATTTTTTTCATGTCATATCATTTTAAGCGTTGGACATTAATAACCAGGTTAAAACCGCATGTAAAAAAAGAGATTGGAGGGCATCCTTAAACTCAGGCTGTTGAAATTTGACTTTCGCTCCTCGTCTTCTTGCGTTCCCTCTTCATACTTCTCCGTTGTTTTGGATGCGCCACTAATGAAATAATAGCTCGCCTCCGTAAACAGCCCGATGCGGTCATTAATCTTAAACATAACCCCGGCAAAGGGCCCAAAGCCAGCCGAATAGCCACGGGTTTTAATTACTGAAAACTCGAACTCCGTGTCCGTCTCCGTTTTATCCAAAGAGTAATCCGCCAATACATCTGCGCCCGCAAGGAAGAACCAATGTTTACTCACCTGGATTTGCCATTCTTTCCCGGCTCGCAAGTCAAAATTGACATTGTCCCTGGTTCGGGTGCCGTCGGTAGTAGTTAAGTCGGAAGTCGAATTGGAAAAAAACATCCCTGCTCCATATCGCCAGGCTTTGCCATTCAGGTCAACCGTTTTTATGGAAAGCAAATAGCTTCCCGGATTGGCTGCATCGTTATTAAAGGTCAAAAACGTTTTGACAAAAGAAGTGACGTTGAGACCGATTTCAGTTGACGTTCTGTTTTTTGCCGAAGGGTTTCCGGCATTTTGAGCTACCAGCGTTTGGAAAAAGGGGAGGAAAAGTAGAGGAAGAATGAAGCGCATAATCGAGTGATTTAGGAATTGCCTTGCGCCAAAAGTAGGATTTTTGGAAAAGCCGAAACATCATTTTTTACTGCCTTTTTGGGAGAGGATGTTTTTATCTGGGTTCGCTTTGAAATTGCGAGAATTGAAAGCCTGACCCCACGTACAAGCATCTGGCGGACTATTTCCACGTCATCTCTCCGGACTACGTTTTCAGTTGCCAATCTTACGCTCACCCGGCTATCTTTGCCGCCCGAAAAAAGCCTCGATGGGAGAAGGGTTGAAAGAATAATTTTGAAAAAATAGGCTTTCAATCCTCCTCCCAACCATCAATCATCAATCAACAATCATCAATTTTCAATCCATGCAAACAGTTGAAACAGCCCTCAATTACAAAGTGAAGGACATCACCCTCGCTGAGTGGGGACGCAAAGAAATCGAGCTTGCCGAAGCCGAAATGCCAGGTTTGATGGCGCTTCGGGAACAGTATGGCAAGTCCAAACCGCTCGCTGGCGCCCGCATCGCAGGCTGCCTGCACATGACCATCCAAACCGCCGTCCTCATCGAAACCCTCGTGGAATTGGGCGCAGAAGTGAGCTGGTCGTCCTGCAATATTTTCTCCACCCAAGACCACGCCGCTGCCGCTGTCGCCGCCGCAGGCATCCCCGTTTTCGCCTGGAAAGGGCAAAACGAGGAGGAGTTTTGGTGGTGCATCGAGCAAACGCTCTTCGCTTTTGAAGACGGCAAACCGCTCAACATGATTCTCGACGACGGCGGCGACCTGACCAATATCGTCCTCGACCGCTTCCCGGAACTGGTGCATAACATCCAGGGAATCAGCGAAGAAACGACCACCGGCGTCCACCGCCTCTACGACCGGGTGACCAACGGAACGCTTCCCGTGCCCGCCATCAACGTCAACGACAGCGTGACGAAATCGAAATTCGACAACAAATACGGCTGCAAGGAAAGCCTCGTGGATGCCATCCGCCGTGCCACTGACCTCATGTTGGCTGGCAAAGTGGCGGTCGTCGCAGGCTACGGCGACGTTGGAAAAGGCAGCGCCGCTTCGCTTCGGGGCGCAGGCTGCCGGGTCATCGTGACCGAAATTGACCCGATTTGCGCTCTGCAAGCGGCGATGGACGGCTACCAGGTTTTGAAAATGGAGCACGCCATTCCGCAGGCAAACATCATCGTCACCGCCACCGGCAACTGCGACATCGTGGGCGGCAAGCATTTTTTGATGATGAAAGACAAAACCATCGTCTGCAACATCGGGCACTTCGACAACGAAATTGACATGGCTTGGCTCAACCGCAGCTACGGCAACACCAAAGACACCATCAAACCGCAGGTGGACAAGTACAATGTGGAAGGCAAAGACATCATCGTGCTGGCAGAAGGCAGGCTGGTGAATCTGGGCTGCGCCATGGGTCACCCGTCGTTCGTCATGTCGAACTCGTTCACCAACCAGGTGCTGGCGCAACTCGAACTTTGGACGAACAATGAGCAGTACGAAAACAAGGTTTACGTGCTGCCCAAGCACCTCGACGAGCAGGTAGCAAGGCTTCACCTGGCGAAAATCGGGGTGGAGTTGGAGGAGCTTTCGGAGAAGCAGGCGGCGTATATTGGCGTGAAGACGGAGGGGCCTTACAAGCCGGAATATTACAGGTATTGATTGTTCCGGTTTCGTTGATTTTCAGAAATAAAACAGCCGCTGCAAGAGATTGCAGCGGCTGTTTCATTTTACGGAATATCCATCAATTCAAGCGATTGCACTTGGCATTTGGCAGCGTTTCCATTCCTGGGCAATGGCGTTCACTGCTTCGACAAATAGCTCCTCGGAATACCATTCGGGAAAGAAAGGAACAGCGGCAAGAACTGCCTCTTTAAGTGAAAGCGTGGGATTTTCTTCCAGACGGGCACGAGTGGCTTCTTCCAATACCTTTCTCATCACGGACACGTATTTGGGAGACAGCTTTTCATGTCGGTTCACTTTCTCCATCACTCGACTGATTTCAGCAGAGCGTTCATGCCCGTTTCCATTTGAATGATGCCCGTTTGAGGAGACTTGGGCTGCGGTTGTTGTTCTTGAATTTTTCATCTTTCTGAATTTGCCGGTTAAAATTAGGGCTTTTTGAGCCTTAGCTCAAACCCATCATAAAAATGGTCGGGGTTATAAGCCTCAAACTTTTGTTGCCTTTTGCCTTTGACTTCGAACAAGGATTCAATTTCCTTCCAGCGCCTTTTGACAATTCCATTGTAAATACGCAACCTCCTGTTTTCGTTTGCTTCCACCCGAATGATGGCTTCAGGCAATTCCTCCAGAAAATCATAAGTGGCTTTGGCTACGGTTTGCATTGTTTTTGAAAAGTCGGCATTGTCGGTCACTACGTCATCCAGAAAAATGCCGTGGCTGACAACACAAAGTGCGAGGTTGAAATAGCCGGGTTGGAGCGGCAGTTCTTCAAAAAGGACGACTTTTTGAAAAACGCCATTAGGCCCCTCACTTTCAAAATAATATTCCCGTTTATCGGCATTGGGTTGGAGTGGATAGAAGTCGGTTATCATTCGGTGTAGTTTGCTCGTGAATGTTTTAAGCAAAAGTAGAATTTGGTGGTTAAAAGATAGCTTTGACAGGCAAACAATACAAACAAAGGACGGCATGACCGAAAGAAAATTACAACATCAGCAAGCCATGAACCTGTCGCAACAAGCGGCGGCAGCGCTTTCTCGTGGCGACGAGCAATTGGCGGAGGCGCTTTTTCAGCAAGCTTTTGAATTGGAGCAAAAAGCAGCATTGACTTTTCTCTATGATTTTGAAAATGAGCCGACCCGCTCCGTCATGTTCAGAAGCGCTGCCTCACTAGCCTTGCAATGTGGCAAATGGAGAGCAGCCGAGAAACTCGCAGCGATGGGTTTGTCAGGCAACCCGCCTGCTGAAATTGCTGATGAACTACGAGACCTTTTCGAAAAAGTCAGCGCAGAGCGCAGAACGGAAATGGCGCAAACTGCCCAACTAATTTGATAGGGATGCATCAAAATTCCCGAACGCTCTCCTACCTTTCCCGACGAAACAAACCTTCTCAAGCAAATGAACCCTCCGCCCGCTAATCCCTTCACCCACCGGAAAATGATTGATTCCGAGGAAGCCTTCTCCGGCAGACACCGGGAACTGGCGAACATCCTCGCACGGGTGCGAAACGGCAATTCTGTCTCCGTGACCGGCGAGCGGCGCATCGGCAAATCTTCCTTGTTGTTCCATCTTTTTCTGACCGGCAACCGCCGCCTCGACGACCTTTCCCGCCAACATTTCCGGCTGGCTTACCTCGACTTGCTCGATGCCCGCACCCGCACGCCGGAGGACTTCGCAAAGCAAGTCCTCGACCGCTTCGACTTGCCGGGCGCTGATGCCGGGCGGCTCCAAACCAACCCGCTGGCGGCGCTCGCCGATGCGCTGGAAACACACAAAGGACAGCCTTTGCCGCAGCCGGTGCTGGCAGGTTTTTCGCAAGGCGGGGCTGCCCGCCTGCCGTCCGCCGCTGCGCCGAGGCTGATTTTGCTGCTCGACGAGTTCGAGGAAATCACGCATCACAAAGACCTGTTCACCGACCAGTTTCTCGAAGCCCTGCGCTCGCTCTGCAACGGTGGACTGCTCACGCTGGTCGTCGTCTCGAAACACTCGCTCAAGGAACTGACCGACCGGGGCGACCTGACCTCGCCCTTCTGGAACATCTTCACCTCGCAGCCACTCGGCGAGTTCGTGCAGGACAGCTCGCTCAACGAGGTGGCGGATTTCCTGCGCCGCTGGGACGAGTTTTCGCCGACGGCGGCAGAGCGGACACTGCTGCAACACTGGCGCTTCCGGCATCCTTTGAAGTTGCAGGTGGTGTCGTTTTGGGTGTTGCAGAACCGGGAGTTGGCATTGCCGATGCGGAAGTTGAAGCAGGAAATTGAGAATGAGATGATGAGCTATTTCCGCTCAAATACGGAGAAAATGAGCAGGTGGGGAAAAAGAAATGCGCCTAAACTGCCCGGCGCTATTTCTGCGATGACGAAATGGGTGGGGGAGCAGGTGGGGAATTTGGGGCAGATTTTTAAACATTTAAATGGAGGATGATTATGGGAAAACTTATGACGCCGGGTGAGTTTAGAAAATTCTTTTTTCAATTGTTTTTTAAAGCAATTTCTACCGAAGGCATATTCTCACAAAATCAATGGAAATACTATTACTCTTCCTTCTTTTATGGTTTTTTAGGTGGTAGCATTTTATTTTGGACATTAGTGGCTTGCTGTTCACTTTTTAATTTTTCAGTTGAATTCAGTGGCATATTGGTCATTTATTTTCTCTCATTTGCATCGGGCGTTTTACTCGGGGGTATAATTAGTGCTGATTTAGAAATTTCATCGAAAAAAACTAACAATTCTAATTATGGCTTACTTTTCCGTTTTGCAATTACTGGTGGTTTTTTTTCTGGTTTTTTGATAAATGATTTTATTGATAACAATGGTCAGTATAAAGTTGATGACAATTTTAGTTTCTTAATCCCAATGGCTTTTGGAGCATTTTTTTCTTTTGGAAGATATTTTTATCTTCCATTTTACTACTTATACCCTTGCACTTCCAGTAAAAATCCATTGAATTGGGATGAAAATATTGGCTTGCCAGTTCCTTTTTTTCAAAGCTTATTTCGACGATATATCCATGAATCAGGGATTAAACAGGTTGCGGAATTTTCCAGTTTTTTAATAATAAATCGCCCTGTACATCAAAAAGCTGCTCAAAAAGCTCTCTTTTTCCTCACATCATATGTCCTGGAAAATTTTAGCAGTTTATATCAAATAAAAAATCTAAAAAATGAAGTCAATTTTTTACCAGGATATCTAAGCAGCTTGGATTTCTTGAAAATTCATACAAAATATAGAAGTTCTTTTGTGCCTCCAGGAAAACAGGACAACTTTACAGTTACTGTTCTTCCTATAATTGATTGGATAATTCCCTTTGTTTATATCGCTGATGATTTAGAGAAAGCCATGTCCGACTACAATCCCACCAACCAACTTCGCCAATACCGCTCCATCGAATCCAACCTCATCGAACTGCAAAAACAAGCCAACCTCTCCCGCAAGCGTTCCCAAATCCTGTTCGGCAAAGTGGCGGCAAAATGGCGGGACATCATCCGCCAGGAAATCCACCGCATCGAGCAAGCTGGCGGCTTGCCGTTGCCCAATCCATTCATCACGGGCGGGCGCTCGCCACTGGTGGAAAAGGGAGAACCTTTCGTGGGCAGGCAAGACATCATCCGCCAAATTGAAACCGAAGTGCTGCGGGAAGGAGCGCCGGGCGCCATTCTTTTCCTCGGCAACCGGCGCACGGGCAAGACTTCGACGCTCGAAAACCTGCGCCATTTCCTGCCTTCCTCGCTGAAAACGGTCTTTTTCAGCTTTCAAGACCCCCGCATTTTGACGGCGAATTTGCCCGACTTGTGCGGCTTCCTGGCGAAGCGGTGGGGCGAGGCTTGCGGTCGCCCGGTCGCCAAAATGCCTGCCGATTTGGGGGCGCTGACCAATCAAATAGAAGAATGGGAGCGCCACCTCGAAGCGCAAGGCAGCTACCTGCTCGTCTGTTTCGACGAGTACGAGCGCCTGTCCGACCGCATCGCCGACGGGACGCTGCGGGGGTTGGCGGATGCTTTCCGGCATTGGGCGCAACACTTCCGGCGTTTCGTTTTTCTGTTTGCGGGCAGCCACGAGATGGCGGAAATTCCGAGCGTGGACTGGACGGACTACCTCATCAATGCCCGCACGGTGCGCATCAGCTACCTCGAACCGGAAGCTGCCCTGCAATTGGTCACCAAGCCCGTGCCCGAATTCGACCTCGTCTATCAGCCCGCCGACCTCGCCCGGCAACTGACCGAGCGCATGGGCAGGCAACCTTACCTGCTGCAATGCACGATGTTCGAGCTGGTCGAACTGCTCAACAATGATGGGATGCGCAAAACCGCCACCGCTCCAGACCTCGACAAAGCGGTGGAGCGGCTGTTCGGCAGCGCCGAGGGCTATTTCACGCATTTCTGGAAAACGGAATTAGACGACGCCGGTCGGAAATTGCTGCAACAATTGGCAGCGGAAGGCAGGCGCATTTCGGGGGACGAAGGGTCGGCGTTGCGCAAGCTGGTTCGGCGGGAAGTGCTGCGGCAAAGTAGCGATGGGCGTTGGGAGTTTTGTGTGCCGGTGGTGCGGGAATGGGTGGCGCAGCAGTGAAGCAATTGTAGTTCCCTCCCTTTTTACTTTTGCCTTTTCCCTTTTGACTTCTTCCAAAATGAAACTCGACTCCTTCTTCAAAGACCTCCGGGTCGTCGAATTAGCAAGCGTCCTCGCAGGCCCCGCCGTCGGAATGTTCTTCGCAGAACTTGGCGCCCAAGTCATCAAAGTCGAAAACCGCCAAACCGGCGGCGACACCACTCGCCACTGGAAACTGCCGCAGGAAAACCCCGGCAGCCCATCCTCTGCCTATTTTCACAGCGTCAACTGGAACAAAACGTCTGTCTTTCTTGACTTTGCGCAACCGGAAGACCACCGCCGCCTGCTCGATTTGATAAAAAATGCCGACCTGGTCATCTGCAATTTCAAAGCAGGTTCCGCTAAAAAGCTGGGTTTGGACTATCCTGCCTTATCTGCCCTCAATTCCCGCCTGATTTACGCCAGCATCTCCGCCTACGGCGAAAACGACCCTCGCCCTGGCTTCGACGTAGTCATCCAAGCCGAAACCGGCTGGATTTTCATGAACGGCGAACCCGACGGTGCGCCTTGCAAAATGCCGGTGGCGCTGATGGATTTGCTGGCTGCGCACCAGTTGAAAGAGGGGATTTTGCTCGCCTTGCTTCGCAGACAGGAAACTGGCAAGGGCTGCGAAGTGACCGTTTCGCTTTTCGACGCAGGCGTTTCCTCGCTGGCAAACCAGGCTGCCAATTACCTCAATCTCGGCGTCGTCCCGCAGCGAATGGGCAGCCGCCACCCGAACATTGCGCCGTATGGCGAGACTTTTTTCACCCAAGATGAAAAGCCCCTGATTTTGTCGCCCGGCACGGAGCAGCATTTCCGGGATTTGTGTGATTGCCTCGATTTGCCGCAGGTGAAAAATGACGCTCGTTTTCAGACGAATGCGCTGCGCCTGACGCACCGGGAAGTATTGAATGAAATTTTAGAACTGGCATTCCGCCGCCTGCCCTCCGATGAGATTTTGCGGCGCTGCGAGGGGCGGAAGGTGCCGGTTGCACCGATTCGGAATTTGCAGGAGGTGTTTGAATTGCCAGTGGCGCAGGCGTTGATTTTGGAGGAAAAATTGGCGGAGGGGGAGGTGAGCAAGCGGGTGAGGACGGCGGTTTTTAAGGTGAAGGATTCTCTTTCTTATTAGGTAGTCAAGTGATTTCTGACGAGTTGCCCAAGTGCTAAAAGCACTGTCGTTCAACTTCTCAGAAATTATTGACTATCTACTTAGGCAAAAATCCCATGGAATGCCAACCTGCCTGTAATTGAATTTCCCGGTTGTCGCCAGGCTTGTGGGCAGGGATGAAAGGCAGCCGGTTTTTCAGTTCGGTGTTCATCACTTCGTGACGAAAGGATGGGCGGTCAT
>CAZHLB010000178.1:0-10327 GCA_964533005.1 uncultured Saprospiraceae bacterium | reverse complement strand
TTGTTTTTTATAATATAAAATAAAATAAACACCCCCCCCCCCCCCCCCAACCCCGCACCTGTCAGCTTTTCGCTCGACTTTTTCGCCAATGAAAAGAATTTTCACCCTTTTTCTGCTGATTTTCAAGGGGTTATCCCTGATTTGTCAACCTGCCAACGACGATTGCTCCGGCATCGTACACCTCGGAACTGCGCCGATTTGCCCCGTGCCAGACACCTTCAACAACGTCGGAGCAACCACTTCCCTCGTGTTTTCAAATGCCAGCATGAACATCCCCGCCTGTTTCACCGGCGGCGTGGTGAACCGGGACGTTTGGTTTTCTTTCGACGTGCCCGCCAGCGGCGACCTGGTTGATTTTACCCTGAAAATCACCGGCATCAACGGGCAAAACAGCAGCTTGAAACAACCCCAGGTGGCGGTTTACCGGGGCGACTGCGAGTTGGACGGGTTGGAGATTTTGACTTGCGCCACCTCCGGTCTCGGCTCCAGCCAACTCGACCTCGACCTGCTCGGCTTGACGCCGGGGCTGACTTATTTCCTGCGCATCAGCGATTGGTCGGCGTCCGCTTCGCCCAATTCCGGCGACTTCGTGCTTTGCCTGAAAGAATACGACCCCGTTTTCAACATGGGAGAAGCGCCCTCGGCTTCTGCCTGCGCCGGGACGCTTTTCGACTCAGGCGGACCCTCCGGCAGTTATTCGAACAGCCAAAACCAGACCTTCACAATTTGCCCCTCGGAGTTCCACCAGTGCATCTTTGTCAACGTGGTCATCTTGCAAACGGAGCAAAGCAGTGACTATCTCCGCTTTTTTGCTGGCACAAATACCAGCGCACCCTCGCTCGGCAGCCTCGACGGATTTGCGGACAACGTGCAGCTTCAGGTGAACAGCTCCTGCCTCACCGTGCAATTCACCTCGGACGGCTCGTTCACCGACGCCGGTTTTGAGTTGACCTGGCAATGCTCGCCCGACACCTGCACCGTGAAGTCGCCGACTACCTGCGCCGACCCGGATATCATCGCCTCCCTACCCTACTCTGGCAACGACTTGACGACTTGTTTTGCAGGCAATGAATTCACGCAGGGTCCCTGCAACGACGACGATTTTCTAGCGACGGAAGACTACGTTTTCACCTATCAATCGCCTGGCGATGAGTGCATTGCGGTCAATGTCACTGGCTCGAACAACCAGACCGGCGTAGGGATTTATAGCGCCTGCCCCAACTCCCCGGCGGCAGATTGCATCGCCCAAGCGGGCGGCGGCTTTGGGCAAAACGACCCCAGCATCAACGCCGCTTTTTTGGCAACGCCCGGCACGTACTACATCGTGGTGGACAACGCCGACGATTGCACCCCTTTCAATATTGAAGTGCAGCAAGTGACCTGTCCGGTAGTGCTGCCATCGGCGGCATTTTGCGAAGATGCGCTCTCGCTGAACGGCTGCGGAGACTTGCCAGCCATAGTCTCGGTTGCACCGGGCGAGGGCGACCCGGGCTTCATCAATTTTTTCAACCTCGGCTGTTGGGGACTTTTTTACCCGTACAACTACACCTTTTTTTACTTCCAGGCGCAGGCGGACGGCGAGTTTGGCTTCGTGATGCAAGCCGCCGACCCGGACGAGAGTTCCGACATTGATTTCCAAGTCTGGGGACCCATTTCAAACTTCAATGCCATCTGCAATTTCGCCGAGTTAAACGAACCCGTGCGCAGTTCCTACGGCGCTGGCGACATGGCGACCGGCATGGCAAACGTGCATCCGTTTTCCGGTTTCCCGGTGACCGACGTGTGCGAGGACGCAGGCGGAGATGATTTTGTCAAGACATTGAATGTTCAGGGTGGTCAATATTACTTGGTGCTCATCAACGACTGGGGCGAGCAAATCACCAGCGGCGCCGTCTCGATTGATTTTGCGCCGACGACGCCGGGCGTGCTCGGATCGCCAACTGCGAATTTTTCCATCTCGCCCGACACGGTGGTTTGCCCTGGCGGAAACACGCAACTTTTGGCAAGCGGGGCAGAAGTTTACAACTGGTTCCCGACGGCAGGCTTGAGTTGCAATCATTGCCCAAATCCCATTGCAAGCCCTTCGCAAACAACGATTTACAGTGTCGCCATGCACAGCGTTTGCAACGCAGACACCCTGCAAGTCGAAGTTACGGTGCTGCAATTGGATATCCAGGTCGCTCCGGCGCAGCCGCAAATTTGCCCCGGCGACTCGGTTCAGCTGACCGCCACCTCGCCCGTTCCAATTCAATTTACCTGGCAACCAGCGGCAAGTTTAAGCTGCGCAAACTGCCCCGACCCGGTGGCAAATCCCTCAGAAACAACGACTTATTCTATCTCTGGAAATTATCAAGGCTGCCCCGTCGGCGGCTCGGTCACGGTCGAAGTCGTGCCCGACCCATCCGTTTTGTTCCCGCTCAACGTAGTCGTTTGCCCCGGCGAATCGCTCCCGCTCAATGCTGCGCCGAACAATGCCTGGACTTATCAATGGGCAGCGACCGACCCGAATTTTGTCAGTCTGTCGCCTGCGCCGACGGTAACTCCTTTAGCCACAACGACTTATTACGTCACCGTCTCGAATGGCATCTGCCCGCCGGTGCAGGATTCGGTCACGATTTTCGTGGCGGAAAACTTGTTGGAGGTCAGTAACGACACCGTGCTTTGCGGCAGCCAAACGGTGGAATTGTTTGCCGACGGCGGCATTCCGGGGCACTACATTTGGCAGCCGGGTGGCAGTTCAGAGCAAACTTTCACGCCGAATTTGCAGTCAGGTGTCAACCTTATTTCGGTGACTTTCATTGACTCGGCAGGCTGCTTCACATTGACGGATACGATTCAGATAACGCTTTTGCCTGGCATTCAAATAGATAGCATTCAAAGCGACAAAGGAGATACGGTTTACGTGGGAACGCCTGTGGTTTTGACCGTCGAGACTTCCGTCGAGGCAGTTGGCATCACCTGGTCGAGCGGCAGCACGTTGGACACGGCGCACGTCCTACCGATGACGCCACCTTCGGAAAGCTATGCCGTAACCGTGACCGACGAGCAAGGCTGCACCGACACGTCTTCGATTTCGCTCACCGTTTTGCTGCCGCAATTCGACATCCCGAACATCTTCACGCCGAACAACGACGGGGTGAATGATAGCTTCAAAGTCATCATTTCAGGCGACAACATCGAAGTGCTTTCGATGCAGATTTTCAACCGCTGGGGGCAACGGGTTTTCGAGTCAACGAACAGCAACGACGGCTGGGATGGCAGGCAGGATGGGGAGGATGCGCCTTCGGATGTGTATGTTTTTGTGGTTGAAATTCAGCAGACAAACGGGGAGGTGGTGGTGAAAAAAGGAGATTTGACTTTGGCGAGATGACTTTTTTTGACACTGATTTAGCTGATTTGACTGATTTGCGCTGAAAGTGTTTTTCAACGCAAATCAGTCAAATCAGCGAAATCAGTGTCAAAAATTGCTTTTGCTCCATCTTTGCCGCCATGCGATGCCTGATTTTCTTCTTGTTCAATCTTCTCTTATCTGGCTTCTTGTCGGCTCAAAATGACAGCACCATTGTTTTGTCTTCGGTCGAAATCAAGGCTGCCAAAATCACCAAAGCTAATCCCGGCAGTCACCTCCAAACCATTGACAGTCAATTTCTTGCTCTCCATTCCACCGCCAACCTGGCGGAAATTCTGAGCCGCCGCACCGGCATTTTTTTCAAAACCTATGGCACGGGCAGTCTCGCAACGGCGAGCTTTCGAGGTAGCGGCGCAAGTCACACTTCCATCCTCTGGAATGGCTTCAACCTGCAAAACCCGATGAACGGGGTGATGGATTTTTCGCTGTTCCCTGTGGGTTTGGCGGATGCGGTGGCGGTGCAGCATGGCGGGGGCAGCACTTTGCAGGGGAGCGGGTCGCTCGGCGGGGCTATTTTTTTGGAGGACAAACTGAAACTTGCCGGGAATGACCTTTCCGAAAGTTTCAAACTTTCGGAAAGGTTGGCTCGAAACGACCATTTTCGAAGTGCATTTTTTCTGGGAAATTTTGGAGAAGTGGGGCTGACAGGCAGCCTGGCAACAAGCGGCGAACAGGTGGCGACGAGCCTCAAATTTTTCCACCGGCAAGCCGAAAACGATTTCCCAATCGCTAACTCTGGCGGCAAGCTTCAGCAAAATGCCCACTTGAAACAATGGGCTATTTCGCAAAGCAACCTCCTGAAAATCAACGAGAAGCAGCAGCTCAAATCCTTCCTCTGGCTGCAAAATTCCACCCGCCGCATCCCGCCCAGCCGCACCGAAGCCAATCGCCATGCCCAGCAAGACGACGAGATTTTTCGACTCGGTTTCGAGTGGACGAGGCTCAGCGAACGGGGCGTAACGAAGGCACGGGCGGGCTATTTCAACGAAGCAATTTTGTATTTCAGCGACCTGGTTGACTCCTCGCAAAGCCGCTCGCACACCTGGATTGGCGAGGCGGAGCAGGCTTGGTTTTTTGGAAAAAATCAAATCCTGCGAGCCGGTCTGCACCTGACCCGGCAGCAGGCAAAAACCATCGAAACCGGCGAGCAGCGACGCAATCGGTCGGCGGTTTTCACTGCCTGGCAGCAGCTTTTTTGGAAAGGAAAACTTGCCTGGTCGCTCGAAGCCCGGCAGGAAGCGATGGATGAAAAATTGATTCCTTTCGTGGCTTCGAGTGGCTTGGAGATGCGGTTGGGCGAGCATTGGAAATTGCTTGGCAGGGTCGCCAAAAATTACAACGTGCCGACTTTCAACGACTTGTATTGGCAAGATGCCTTCGCCAAAGGCAATCCTGACCTGCAACCGGAGACGGCTTGGAGCCAGGAGGCGGGCATTCATTTTCAGTCTGCAAGTCCAAGTGACGGGGTGACTTCAAGTCACCCCGTCACTTACAAAGCTGGGCTGACCGCCTTTTCCAACCGGGTCGAAAACTGGATTCTCTGGTCGCCCGCCGGGGCGATTTTTCAGCCGGAAAACCGCCGCTCCGTCTGGGCGAGAGGTATGGAAAGCTACCTGGAAATGAATTGGAAATCAGGCGATTGGCAAGTTTTCACCTACCTGAACGCCTCGCTGACTCGCAGCACGGTGGAGAAAATTTACCGGCAGGAAACGCCTGCCTTGCTCGGAAAGCAACTGATTTACGTGCCCGTCCGGCAAGGAAATGCAGGCTTCACGCTCTTTTTCAATAGCGTTTTTTTGGACTACGGGCACTCGTTCACGAGCCAGATTTTCACCAAAAATGACAACTCGTCGGCAAGCGAACTGCCTGGTTTTCAGGTGGCTGCGCTGAAATTGGGGAAGGTTTTCACCTGGAAAACTTGCCGCTTGCACTTGCAAGGAGCGGTGGAAAATATTTGGAATGAAGACTACGAGGTGATTGAGGCGAGACCGATGCCGGGGCGGAGTTTCAGATTGGAAATAAAGCTGACAGCATTTTAGTAGTCAACCTCCCTCCTGCTTAGTGGTTCTATTGCTTTCCTCAACAATAGCTCATTTATGGCAGACAACAACATTTCCACTGAAACCAAACCCGAATCCAAAAAAATCTCCGGCGAGCGCCTTCGCCAAGCCTTGCAAATCTTCGCTTTCGTCAAGCCTTACAAGTGGCATCTGATTGCCGGGCTTGTCCTTTTGTTCGTGTCGAGCATGGTCTTCATGGTGCTCGTGCCACTGACCGGCGAGATGGTGGACATTGCCCTTGGCAAATCCCGCTTCGGTCTGACGCTGGCAGACATTGGCTGGCTGCTCGTCGCCGTGCTGGTGGGGCAAGGCGTGGTTTCCTATTTCCGCATCTGGCTCTTTGCAATTATCAGCGAAAAAGGCACTGCCGACGTGCGCCGGGCGCTCTACTCGAAGCTCATCACACTGCCAATTGTCTTTTTTGAAAAAACCAGGACGGGCGAGCTAATCAGCCGGGTGACGGCGGACGTGGAGAAATTGTACAGCACTTTTTCCATCACCATCGCCGAGTTTTTGCGGCAAATTCTCATCCTGATTGCAGGCATCATTTTCCTGGCGTTGACCACGCCGAAGCTGGCGCTCATCATGCTGGCGACCTTCCCGGTCATCGTGGTAGCGGCGATGTTTTTTGGAAAAAAAATCCGCAAGCTGTCCAAAGCCAGGCAGGAAGAACTTGCCAACTCGAACATCATCCTGAGCGAAACCACGCAGACCATTCACGTCGTGAAGGCTTTCACCAATGAGCTTTTTGAGCATTTGCGCTACGGCAAATCGGTCGGTAAAACGGTGGATGTTTCGCTGAAATACGCCCAGGGGCGCTCGTTTTTTGCCGCTTTCATCATCACGGTTTTGTTCGGGGCGCTGTTTTTCATCATTTGGGAAGGGGCGATGATGGTCAACCGGGGCGACATCACACCGGGGCAACTCATTTCTTTCGTGGTTTACACGGCTGCCATCGGCGGAGCGATTGCAGGCTTGGGGAATTTTTACACGGAACTGCTTTGAGCGGTCGGGGCAACGGAGCGGATTCGGGAAATTTTGAATGAAAAGGCAGAGGTCGAAGTCGTCGAAACCACGCTAAAAGCGACCGCAGGAACGCAGACGGGAGCGACCGCAAGGGTCGCCCCTACGGGAAAATTATATGGCGAAATCGAATTCCGGGATGTGCATTTCGACTACCCTACCCGACCGGATGTGCCAGTGCTTCGAGGCATCAGTTTTCAAATTTCCGCCGGTCAAAAAGTAGCGCTGGTGGGCCCCAGCGGCGCAGGAAAATCAACCATCGTACAGTTAGTATTGAAGTTTTACGGCATCCGGGAGGGCGATATTTTGGCGGACGGCGAAAGCATTTTTGACATGGACACGACTGCCTACCGGCAAAACATCGCCATCGTTCCGCAGGAAGTTTTGCTGTTCGGCGGGACGATTCGGGAGAACATTTTGTACGGAAAACCCGACGCCAGCGACCCTGAAATCATCGAAGCGGCGAAGCAGGCAAACGCCTGGGAATTCATTTCCAGATTCCCCGAAGGCTTGGAAACGCTGGTCGGCGAGCGGGGCATCAAACTCTCCGGCGGGCAGCGCCAACGTATCGCCATCGCTCGTGCGATTTTGAAAAACCCTTCGATTTTGCTGCTGGATGAAGCCACCTCGTCGCTTGACGCCGAGTCGGAAAAAGTGGTGCAAGAGGCTTTGGACAAATTGATGGAGGGTCGCACTTCTATTATTATTGCTCACCGCCTGGCGACGGTCAGAAACGTGGACTGCATTTACGTCATCGAGCACGGCAGGATTGTGGAGCAGGGGACGCACGAGGAGCTTTCGCTCATCGAGGATGGGGTTTACAAGAGCTTGGCGAGGTTGCAGTTTGAATTGGCTTGAGTTCTTAACCAAACTCAAGCCCAAAAACTTCCCCCAAAGTTTGGGCGTTTGGAAACCCGGCTTCTATATTTGCCCCGGTTTTTAAAGTATCACTGCTCAGTTTTTTGAATGAATTAGCCCACCATGTCCAAAAATCAGGTCTTCCATTTGACCATTTGAGACGCTCCATTTTCAGTCCAACTTGCTGGTAACTATGAAAATAAAACCGCTCCGTTTTTAGGAGCAGTTGTTCGCTTTTGTCTGAAATTTGGGCACAGGTGGAGCAGCATTATTGGCTATTTGACAGAAGGATTTCACAACTAAGCACTAACTAAACAGTAGAGACGTGAATTCTAAAGGCATAACTAAACGCTTGAATGCAAGCATTTTAAGCAAACGAAAGAACCTGGCAATCATCGGCGTAGCGCTCGGACTTTTTGCCAGCCTTTTTTTACCGGCTGAAAAGCCGCAACTCTTCCAAGAGGCATCTTTCCTCTCCTCCGAAGAAGTCGAGGACGAGCAATTAGGCTCGTTTCCCATCATCGTTCCCACCATCAAGTATGGTTTTGCGCTCGACACTTTCCAGGTTTTGGAAGACCGGGTGCTTCGCAATCAAACGCTCGGTACGTTGCTGTCCGACTTCGGTGTCGAAAACTGGCGCATCGAGCAGTTGCGGATGAACTGCAAGGGCGTTTTTGAAATCCAGCGGGATTTCAAGGCAGGCAATTCTTTCACCTTGCTGACCCGCCACGAAGGGCAAGCGCCGGATTACCTGGTGCTTGAACCTAACGTTTTCGAGTACGTCGTTTTCAACTTGAAAAATGGCCAGGTGACCGTGACCAAGCGGGAAATGGTGACGAAAACGCATTTCATCACCGGCTCTATCGAGTCATCGCTTTGGGCGGCTTTGAACGAATTAAAGGTCAGCACCGAGACTTCCGCCAAAATGGAAGATGCCCTCGAATGCTTCGTTGATTTCAGCCGCACGACCGATGGCGATGAGTTCAAATTGCTTTTTGACGAGAATTATATCGCCGGCAAAGCGGTGTCGGCAGGTCAGGTTTACGCCGCCGAATACACCCGGGACGGCAAGGATTATTACGCTTTTTGGTTCGACAACGGCGAGCAAAAAGGCTTTTTCGACATGGACGGAAGCCCTGCCCGCAGGGGTTTCCTGAAATCGCCGGTCAAATATTCCCGCATTTCTTCCAACTACAATCTCAGGCGTTTCCATCCCATTCTCAAGCATGTGCGCCCGCACTTGGGCACGGACTACGCCGCTCCGTACGGCACGCCAATTTATGCCGTGAGCGAAGGAACGGTCGTCGAGGCAGCCCAAGGAAAGGGCAACGGCAGGTATGTGAAAATCAAACACGACAATGTTTATCAGACGCAGTATTTGCACATGTCCCGCTTTGCCAAAGGCATCCGCCGAGGCTCGAAAGTGGCTCAGGGACAGGTCATTGGCTACGTCGGCAGCAGCGGCTTGGCGACGGGTCCCCACGTTTGTTTCCGTTTTTGGAAAAATGGCAGGCAGGTGAACCACCTGCGGCTCAATTTGCCTCGCCCGAAGCCGCTGCCGAAGGAAACTTTGGAGGAGTTTTTTGTGGTGAGAGACCGGTTTTTGAAAATGCTGAACGGGGAGACGCCGGTGACTGAAAATATGTCTGAAACGCTGGCGAATGGCGGCGTTGCGCCTTGATTTTGAACTAGGATGTGCAGGATTTTGAAGGATAAAAAAGGATGGGGGCGATGGCATTGTGCCATCGCCCCCATCCTTTTTTATCCTTCAAAATCCTGCACATCCTAATTCAAAACCCCCGCCACGACTGACTCGACCTTCCGCCGCACTGCCTCATCCACTTCCAATTCCGGCGCATGGTGCGGCTTCTTCCTTGCATCAATCACGAGTACCCGGCAGCCCCAATGTTTGTGCTGCATCGCAGACCCGATGCCGTGCAAATCGTGCGAAGGATTGGCACGGGTGAAAGTTACCCAGAGGAAATTGTTCAGCGTCGCAGCGGTGAATTCAGCATCGTCCACGAGCAAAAGCAGGGGAATGTTTTTTTCCAAAAAATCACCGAACCGCTCCAGGTAGGCGCATATATTTTCAGCCTCCCGGTAGCCTGTTTCTGCTTGAAATCGAGACGATTGCAAAGCCAAAATCCCCGGCTGCACGAAGCGGGGATTTGAAAATCCCGGTGGCAGGGAGAAATTTTCAGGCAGTTCCGTTTTCAACTCCCGAACCTGTTTGCCGCAGCAAGCCACGATGACTTTGCTGCCCTCGTTCCAGCCCGTGCCTGAATAATCCAGCGTATCAATCGTAGTTTTTGTTTGAAAATGGAGGTCTCGCCGCCAGTCTATCCGCTCTAAAATATGGTTGAAAAAGGCGGGTATATCATGCGTGGTCAAGCCCGGTGCGTCGCCTTCGGCGGCGATGAAAAGGAACTTGGCAAGTGACGTTTGCCCCTTGCCCAGCAGATGGTTGGCTTGGGTCAAAATCTCCTCCGGTTTCCGCTCCCGGAAAGGCATGTACCGCTCGCTGCCGATTGCCAGCAGCAGCGGATGCACCCCGGCAGCGTCCACCGCATTGATTTCCCGGATGCCCGGAAACTCTTGCGAAAGCAGCGGCGCAACCAACTCGTGGATGAGCCAGCCAAACGAAGAATCCTCCTGCGGCGGGCGACCGACGACCGTGAAATGCCAAACCGCATTTTTCCGGTGATAGACATTTTCCACCTCCATCACCGGGAAATCGTGCGCCAAAGAATAGTAGCCGAGGTGGTCGCCGAAGGGGCCCTCCGGCTTTTTCAAATCCTTGCGAATGGTGCCGGTGATGACAAAATCGGCGTCGGTGGAAATGAAGTAACCGTTTTTCCAGGCATATCGAAAGCGCCGCCCGCCGAGCATTCCGGCGAAAATCAACTCGCTCATCCCCTCCGGCATCGGCAGGATGGCGGCAAAGGCATGAGACGGCGGACCGCCCACAAAAATCGAG
>CAZHLB010000177.1:0-10329 GCA_964533005.1 uncultured Saprospiraceae bacterium | reverse complement strand
GACTTGCAGGCGGCACACGGGACAGGACGGTTCCTCTACGAGGATGACAAAAGCGGCTTGCAGGCGGCACACGGGACAGGACGGTTCCTCTACGAGGATGACAAAAGCGACTTGCAGACAGCACACCAGACAGGTCGGAAACATGATGCTTGAAAATGCGGGGCGACTCATGTTTGCCACGAAGCACACACCATAAATAACAAACATGAACAAGCATTTATACACCATACTGACAGTGAATGAATTAAGCAATCGAGCATTGGGATTGGCGAAGCGTCTCCGCATTCCCAACCTGAAAGGGGCAATGTTTCTTTGGGGCGCTCCTTCCAAGCGGGCTATCGGAAGCCAACGGTTTTTACTGTTCTTCTTGCTGCCCTTCCTCCTCGGTTTAGGAGTCGCAAGCACTTTGACGGCGCAAATCACTCCCGGCACAGCTACCTACGGAACGTTCAATAACTCAAGCTCCGCAACCATTTCCTACGCCAATGCCAGTGGAACCAACAAACTACTCCTGGTAGGCGTGTCAGCCCAACAGCCAAACGGTTCCGTCACCTCGATTACCTTCAATGGCACGGCACTGACTAAACTGGGCAACATTTCTCATTCAAGCCAATCACGCATTGAGATTTGGTACTTGAAATCTCCCTCGGTCGGTACGTTCAACGTGGTCGTCAACAACAGCCAAAGCGACAACGGGGTGATTGGAGTCATGGCTTTTTCCGGCGTTCATCAAACGACGACATTCGGCACGCTGGCGACTGCCCAGGGCGGCAGCACGACCGCCAGTGTTGCGGCTTCTTCAGCAACTGGGGAGTTGGTTTATGGCGTGGTTTGTTTTAACAATTGGGACTCAGACCTGACACCGGGCAGTGGTCAGACGGAATATTGGGACCAGACGGTTAATTCAAGTGCTACCGGCGCCGGAAGCACCAAAGCCGGGGCAACCTCGGTGACCATGTCCTGGACTTCGACCGGCAGCAACTGGACTATCGGGGCAGTTTCGCTCAAGCCTGCGGCGACTTTCTCTCCGGGTGGGGTAACAGGGGCAGCCATTTGGCTGAAAGCCGACAAAGGGGTAACGACGGGGGCGACTTTGACCTGGGCAGACCAGTCCGGGAACAATCGCAACGCCATCCAATCCACCGCTACCAACAAACCCACCGTTTCCACCAACAATGTCAACTTCAACCCTTCCTTCGTTTTTGACGGCACGAACGATTACCTGGTTGTCCAAAACCTTTCGGGTCTGCCCACCGGCGCTGCCCAGGTGCAGGAGTTTGCCGTTGCAAAAAATTTGAATACCGCAGGTAATTGGCAGCATATCCTTGACTACGGCACGGCAAATACCGTCCAGGCTTTTGGCATTGCGAAACACGCCGGCACAGCCAATGCGGTCGGGATGTTTTATGGCACGGATGCCATCAGCAGTTCTTTAGAATTTGCCAACGGCGCCATTGCGCTGCTGGATGCCAAGTACACGGGCACGCAAGGGGTCATTTCCTCTTTTGGCGTGCAAAGGAGTGCGGTAACTTTTGTCGGAAACAAAACGACCGCAAATGGTTACGTGGGCGTTGACCCTATCATTGCGAGCAGCACCCACTGGAATGGCTATATTCCCGAAGTGATTTTGTTCTCCACCAATCTTTCCGCTGCGAATGCCCTTCGGGTCAATTCCTATCTGGCGCTGAAATACGGCATCACCCTCGACCAAACCACTGCCCAGAATTACGTGGCATCCGACGGCACGACCGTCTTTTGGAATGGCACGACCAACAGCGGCTACAAAAACAATATCGCAGGCATCGTCCGGGATGACGTTTCGGAATTGAACCAAAAGCAATCCAAGTCCACCAATGCCGCCTTGCAGGTGGTCATGGGTAACGGCAACACCATTGCTGCGGACAATGCATCCAACACCAATAATTTTTCCGCCGATAAATCTGCCCTCGTTTGGGGCGACAATGCAGGACTTGTTGCTGCATGGACGGCAACGGGAGCGCCTGCTTCCCGCCAAATTCTCGCCCGCACCTGGAAGGTGCAGGAAACCGGCACGGTCGGCTCGGTCAAGGTTCAAATTGCAGACAATGGCGCAACCAATGGTCTGCCTGCCGAAGTCACGACGGCCTACTTGCTCGTGGACGCCGACGGCGATTTCTCTTCAGGCGCTACGGAAACTGCCATGACCCTCAACGGCACGAACTGGGAAGCCAATGTGGATTTTGCCACCGGGCAATTCTTCACTTTCGCTACTGGAAGTAGTGGCGGCGGCGGTGGCGGCGGAACACCTGTTTCGGTTTCGCTCACTTCCATCAAGGACACCCAACTGACCAACTCCTCCACCACCAACAACGGCACTTGCCAAAGCATCGGCACAGCCAACACGACGGGTACGATTGTTCGCCGCCCGTTTTTCGAGTTCGATTTGTCGTCCATTCCGGCGGGCGCAACCATCTCTTCTGCCACTCTCGACCTGTACACTTACTTCGTAGGGCATTCCGCCACCGTGAACGTTCACCGGGGCACCTCCGATTGGGACGAAGGGACGCTTTGCGCCAGCACCGGCATTGCCAACTGGACGCAACGCAAGTCGGGTCCGGTCAACTGGACGGCAGCGGGCGGCGACTTCGATGCGGCGGTTTCCGGGTCGTTGGCAATCACGTCGGGGGTTACGGGCACAAAAAGCTTCGACGTCTCTGCCCTGGTGCAGGCTTGGGTGAACGGCACGTATTCAAACTATGGATTGATGCTGAACCAGCCGGCCCAGGCGGGCGCAGGCGAAATCTCCTGGCGGAGCAAGGAATGGGGCACGGCGGCGCAGCAGCCGAAGCTGAACGTGACCTACACGGTTGGCAGCGGAGGTTCTAATTCAACTACTTTCACCCAAATCACCCCGATGTGTACCGATTTGGCCATGCCGGCGGGTGGGGTGGTGCAAGTAAAAACTTACGTCAGCGGAGCAAGCGGCAGTTCTTCGACAACCGTCTCACAGCGTATTTCATTAAACTCGGATGATGCGGAAGAGGAAGGTCCGGAAAGTGTTAATCAAGGACCGGGGCAGATGTATCATGGCAGCTCCGACCTGGAGTTGGTCAGCGACGTGGAAGCACCGTCCTCGGGGACTCAAAAAATAGGGCTGCGTTTTACCAACCTGGCAATCCCCCAAGGCGCTTCCATCGTTTCCGCCAAATTGACCTTCCGTGCGGTGGCGCCCGACTCGCCCAACACCAACAGCGGCTCAACCAATCTCACCATCGAGTGCCAGAGCGCCGACAACCCATCCACTTTTGGGACTGGTATTTACGACATCACCAATCGCCCCACGACGAGCAGTTCTGCAAGCTGGTCGCCCGCTGCCTGGACGACCGGGCTGGATTACGACTCGCCCGATTTGGCGAGCGTCGTGCAGGAAATTGTAAACAGGTCCGGGTGGAATTCGGGCAATGCCATGGCATTCATCATCACGGGTACCGGTTCCCGTTCTGCTTATTCTTACGAAGGCAGCGCAACGCTTTGCCCGCTTTTGACCATCGAATACAGCACTTCGACGCCCATCCCCGCCAACCCAAACGTCACCGCAGTGCTGAAACACGGCAGCACCACCTTCGCCACGATGACCAACCCCGTTTACGACAGCGGCGCTGGTACGCTGACCTGGAGCCAGGTGCTCGGCAGCAACTACACCCTGCCTGCGGGAGAAGCAGTCAGCCTCGAAATCACCAAAAACGACTCCGGCTACAGCTTCGACCTTCAGTATGACAGCCAGACCAAACCCTCCAAAATTGACCTGCCCACCCAGACCATCATCGAAGTGGAAGAACTGGCAGTCTATGACACCGCCTACGCCAACGGAAGCGTCATCGAGGGTGCAGAAAACGGCGAGACCGTTTTCATCCGCACCACCGTCAGCGACCCCTTCGGGCACGAGGACGTGACCAGCCTCGATTTGACAATTACTTCGCCGAGCAACCTCGTTTTGGTAAATACCACGCTGACCGAAGCCAATGTGGTCGGCACGGTCGGTTGCAACAAAGTCTATGAATATGCCTGGACGACAGGCGTCGAGCAAGGCGATTACCACATTGGCGTCGTGGCGCACGAGGGTTACGAAAACATCATGGACGAAGCCATCACTTCCATCAAAATCCAGTACGACGACTTCGGAACGCCCTGCCAGGTGCAGTTCACCGACGGAACGACCAGCGTGACGAACTACGACCCGAACAGCCAGATTTGTGTGCAGGTGATTGACATTGATGAAAATGAAAACCCGGCGGCGGTGGAAACCATCACGGCGACCGTCTCCTCCGCCAGCGGCGACGACGAGGTGCTCACCCTGACGGAAACGGGCGTGAACACGGGAATTTTCACCGCCTGCATCGTTTCGAGCAGTTCGGTCGTGGGAAGCGACAACAACGGCTCGCTTTACGCACCCATGAGTAGCCTGCTCACCTTGCGCTACACCGACCCGGATTTGGCGGCGGACGAGTGCAGCGCCTCCGCCGTCATCAATTCCCTGACGCCGGACGTGGACATTGCCATTCAATTGATTGACCCGGCAGACGGCGTGGCGACGGTCGGCGAATTCATCCGTTTCGACATCACCGTGAGCAACCCCGGCACGACCGACTTGACCAGCCTGACGCTGACCAATACGTTCAACGCCAGCCAATTGACCTTCACCGGGGCGAGCCTGACGCCCAGCGTGACCGCTTCCGGCAGCCTGACCTGGAACATCAACGTGACCATTCCGGCGGGTCAGAGTTTTACCATTGAAACCTATTTCACGGGCGGTGCGCCTGCGAACACTGCCGTTTCGACCGCCTCCGTTTCCGGGGTGGACGAAAACTCGGTCGCCGTGTCGGCGGGCCCCGTGAACGACGACGTGCTCATCACCGACCCGGAAATTACCATCAATAAATTCCTGACCGACCCGCCCGCCGGGCTTCACCTCGTGGGCGACACGCTCACTTTCCAAATTGACATCACGAACACGGGAAACACCAACCTGGCAACCCTGCCCCTGAGCGACGATTTCAGTGCGGCTTGCCTGCGGTTTGTAAGTGCCGTGCCAGCGCCCAACGGTTCGGGAGCAGGCTCGCTGGTTTGGAACGACCTCGGCGCTTTGGCGACCGGGGCGACCACTTCGGTGACGACCCAATTCGTGATTGTCGGCGCTTGCAGCCCGGTGGAAAATCATGCGGCAGTCACCCTCGCATTCGACGTGAACGGCGACCCCGTCCCGGACGTGGAAGACACGGAAAGCGTGACCACGATTGCCCCGCCCCTCGCGGTGGACGACGTGGACACGACGGGCATCGCTACGCCGGTGGTCACGCCTGTTTTGCAAAATGACTCCGACCCGAACGGCAACATCAAAGTCAACACCATCAAAACGACAGGCGTGTTGCAGCCGTCGAACGGGGCAGTCATCGCCAACACCACCAACGGAAACATCTCCTACATTCCGCAGGCAGGTTTCACGGGCGTGGACACTTACGAGTACATCATTTGCGACAGCACCAACCTCTGCGACACGGCTTTGGTCACCATTTACATTTTCAACGAAGACTGTTCCAACGGCAGAGATGACGACGGCGACGGGCTGGTGGATTGCGCCGACCCGGATTGCTCCAATTTCACCAACGGCGGCACGATTGCAGGCGACCAATCTCTTTGCGCAATTTATGACCCGGCACAAATCACTTCGGTCAGCCCGCCTTCCGGCGGGATTGGCGGGGTCGTCGGGTACAAATGGCAATCCAGCACCGACGGCGGGCTGAATTGGAATGACATTTCCGGCGCAACCGCCGAGACCTACGACCCGCCCGTCATTTCGCAAACGACTTCTTATCGCAGGGCTGCCCGCCGCTTTGCCTGCGGCAATTGGGTGTATTCAAATACGGTGATAAAATCCAACACCAACTGCCCCGAAATCTGCGACAACGGCAGAGACGACGACGGCGATGGCTTGATTGACTGCCTCGATTCGGATTGCTCGGTTGCCGTCCTGGCTGGCAACGACGCTTCCATCTGCCCCGGCGGCAGCGCCACGCTGACTGCATCTGCTTCCGGCGGCGACCAGCCTTATCTTTTTATTTGGGACAACAACCTCGGCGAAGGCGCTAACCAGACGGCTTCTCCTTTGATTACGACCACCTACCGGGTGCTGGTGGAAACAGCTTCGGGCTGCATCGGTGTTGACTCGATGGTGGTGTCAATAAGTGGCGGACCTTCCGTGAACGCCGGAGCGGATGTTTCCATTTGCTCGGGCGGCAGCGCCACCCTGACTGCCAGCGCATCTGGCGGCAGCGGCGGAGGCTACACCTATTCCTGGTCGGGCGGCTTGGGTAGCGGGGCTAACAAAACGGTCAGCCCCGCAAGCACGACCACTTACACCGTGACCGTGACAGACAGCAATGGTTGTTTCGGCACGGATGCCGTCGTGGTGACGGTGGTTGCCGACCCTGCCATTTCGGCGCAGCCAACCGGCTTTACCGAATGTGTCGGCGGGGTGCAGGCATTGAGCGTGACGGCGACTGGAGGTACGCCTTCGCTGACTTATCAATGGCAATCTTCCGCTGACAACGTGACCTTTTCAAACATCGCCGGTGCGACGATTGCGAACTATGCGCCGCCATCGTCGCTGGCTGGCACGACTTATTTCCGGTGCGTGGTTTCCGCCAGCGGCAACGGTTGCGGCACGGTGACTTCGAGCAGCGTGTCGGTCGTCATCGTCGCCGACCCTGCCATTTCGGGGCAGCCGACGGGCGGCACGATTTGCAGCGGCAGCACTTTTATCCTAAGCCTCACCGCCACCGGCGGAACGCCATCGTTGAGCTACCAATGGCAAAGCAGCCCCGACAATTCGACCTGGTCGAACATCGCCGGGGCGACGGCGAGCAACTACACCACGCCTGCCCTGGCTTCAACCACTTATTTCCGTTGCGTGGTCAGCTCCGCAGGAGGCGGATGCGGCAGCGTGACTTCTTCCCCGGCGACGGTGACGGTGACGACCAACTTCAGCGACGGCGGCACGATTGGCTTCGACGAGACCAACTGCTCGTCGTACGACCCTGCCCTCATCACCTCCATTTCGCTGCCCTCCGGCGGCAGTGGCGGCTCGGTTCAATACCAGTGGGAGCGGCGGCAAACTGACGGAGCGGGCGGCTGGCTCGCCTGGGCGGACATCGCCGGGGCGACGGCTGCGACCTACGACCCGGCGACGATTGCCGTCTCCTGGCAGTTCCGCCGCAAGGCTCGTTTGTCGCCTTGCCTGGCGTGGATGAGTTCCAACATCGTTTCCAAAAATCTTTATTCCGACCTCGGCTCGGCTGGCACGATTGGCGGCAATGAAAGCAATTGCGGCGCTTTCAACCCTGGGCTTATCACGAGCATTTCCGAAGCGACGGGCAGCGGAAGCATTCAGTACAAGTGGGAGCAGCGGACGGAAAGTGGCAGTTGGCAAAACGTCACCGGTGCAAGCGGCAACACCTACGACCCGCCTGCCATCACGGAAACCACCTACTTCCGGCGGTTGGCGAAAGTCTCCGTTTGCCCTGGCTGGTATCCTGGCAACGAGGTGGTCAAAACGGTCGTCGTCAATTTTACCGACGGCGGCACGCTGGCTGGAAATGAAGTTTCCTGCCTCGCCAGTTTCAATCCCTCCGCCATCACGGAGGCATCGCCTCCGGCAGGCGGCGCAGGCGGGACGACGGAATATTTTTGGGAATTTCGGGAGAGCGACGGCACGGGCGGATGGCTCGGCTGGCAAACGATTTCCGGCGCGACGGGCAGCAGCTACGACCCGGGTTTCATTTTCATCAATACGCAATACCGCCGCTCTGTCCGCCGGTCGAATTGCACGGCGTGGCAGGTTTCCAACACGATTTCAAAAACGGTCGGCGGCTCGGCGACGGCGACGCCGGATGCGTTCACCACCTGCCCCGGCATCCCGTTTTCGGACTACGTTTTTTTCAATGACGACAGCCCGGCAAGCCCCGTTTATTCGATTTTTTCATCGCCTGCCAATGGCTCGGTGACCATCAATAATTATGGGAAATTCACCTATACGCCCTTCGGCAACGCCTGTACGATGGATGTTTTTGCCTACCGGGTGTGCAACACGAGCGGCACTTGCTGCGACACGGCACTGGTTCAACTGACCATCGGCGACACCTTGGCGCCGATTCTCCAAAACGTGCCCGCCGATTTGACCATTGAATGCGACGAGGAAATTCCCTTGCCACCGCTGATTTATGCTTTCGATTCCTGCCCCGCCATTTCGATGACTTTCGACGAAACCAGCACCGAGGCAGAAGCTGGAGCTTGCGCAAATTTCATCCTCACCCGCACCTGGGAGGCGAGGGATTTGTGCGGAAACTCGACCCTCGGCTCGCAAGTCATCACCGTGCAGGACAGCACACCGCCCAGCATTTTCAGGGTTTATACTTTGCCAAACGGCAAACGCATTTTCGGCGGCATTTTGGAAAAAGTGAGCGACCGATGGAAGACCGTCTATTTCCCGGTGGGCTTCGCAGCGCCGCCAGTGGTGCTGGCGCAGGTGATTTCGGCAAATGAGGCGAGCGCCGTCGCCGTCCGCTTGCGCAACGTGAACGGGGCGGGTTTCGAGATTCGCTTGCAGGAGCAGGAGGCAAGTTCGACGAGCCATGCCTACGAGCAGGTGGCTTGGTTTGCCGCCGAGCAAGGTATCTCCCCTTCAGGGGCTGGGGGTGGGAGTGGCGATTTCGACATGGAGGCATTCCTGGCGAGCGGCGCTACGCACAACTGGCAGACCCTTAATTTCAGCCAAACCTACGCCGGAGCGCAAGGCTTTCTCGCCCTGCCGCAAACCACGAATGAGGTTGACCCTGTCACCGTACGCATTCAAAATTTGGTGGGAAATTCCGTGCAGGCAAGGTTGCAGGAAGAAACCTCGAAGACTTCGGAAACCAACCACGCCGCCGAAATCCTCGGCTGCCTCGCCTTCAACGCCAACGCCAGCCTCGCCGACGAGCAGGGAATCGTTTTTGCCGAAACCGGCTCGTTGAGCGGCAACAACCAGTGGCAAACCGTCCATTTGCAACGCAATTACAACACGCCCGTCATCGTCCTCGGCGGCGTCAGTTTCGCCGACGGAGAGCCGCTGACAGTGCGGGTGCGCAACGTCGGCAGCGACAGTTTCGAGTTCCGCATCGAAGAGTGGGACTACCAAAATGGCAGCCACGCTGCGGAAAACCTGACCTATTTCGTGATGGAAGGCAGCCTGCCCAAACTCACGGTCATCACCAACCAATCGAAGGAAGATGAACTGACGATTGGCTTCAACCTCTTCGGCTGGGACAACTGCGGAACGTCTGTACCGCTTCTGCTCGACGTGACGACGGAAACCGAGGGGGCGACTTTGGTTCACCACGACACCTATTCGACCACCGACGCCTGCGGCAATTCCATCCAAGTCGTGCATCAGCGCAGCAACATCGGCGTCTCCGTGCGGGTGAAGGCTTTGCTGAACGGGGCGATGCTGAACTCCACCGGCAACTTGATGCGGGATGATTTGCGCCAGCTCGATTTGCTGCCATTGGAAGAACCTTACTCGAAACTGCCCGGCTTTCAGCACACAAACACGGGCGACGCCGAAACCACCTCCTTCGAAAGATTCGCCGTGACGGGCAACAGCGCCATCGTGGACTGGGTGCTGGTGGAATTGTTCGACCCGGTCGAAGATTCGGTCGTCGCCAACGTTGCCGCTTTGCTTCAGCGAGATGGCAATGTGGTTTCTGCATCGGGCGACTCGGTTATCGTGGTCAGGGGGTTGAGCGCAGACTTTTACAAAGTGGGCATCCGGCACCGAAACCACCTGGGTTTGCTGACTGGCGATGATTATTTCATGTCCGAGCTAAACCCGCCGCTGATTGATTTTACGAGCGGGGAGGTGGCGGTGGAAGGCAATTCGAGTGCCTTCAACATGGTGAACGGCAAGCGGGTGATGTGGGCAGGGGACTTCAACTCGGACGGGAAAGTGATTTACCAGGGGCCTGCGAACGATATATTTTTCCTGTTCCTCAAGGTCGTTGCCGACCCGACGAACGACGATTTTCTCGCCAACTATATCAGCACGGGCTACCTGCGGGAGGACTTCAACCTGAACGGAAAAGTGATTTACCAGGGCCCCAACAACGACCGGGCGCTGGTGCTGTTCAAGAGCACTTTGTCGCACCCGCTGAACCAGGGGAACTTTGCGAATTTTGTGATTTACTCGTATTTGCCGTGAAAACTCAGGTTGATAAGGGTTGATAAAAGTTAAGAGGGTTGATGCTGTCAAGCATCAAC
>CAZHLB010000176.1:2019-10343 GCA_964533005.1 uncultured Saprospiraceae bacterium | reverse complement strand
CTCATTGCGTAAGCGATGATGAGAAACTCCTAATCCAATCTTCGGCTAAGGCAGAATTGCGACGGTTTCAGCAACCTACCCCTGTCCAGGCGCAGACTACTCCTAATCCAATCTTCGGCTAAGGCAGAATTGCGACCCTGCGCATTTGAGGCGGTTCTTTTTGTGCGAAATTTCTCCTAATCCAATCTTCGGCTAAGGCAGAATTGCGACCTTTAGCCAGTTCTGCGAAAATTCTTTAACGCCGTAACTCCTAATCCAATCTTCGGCTAAGGCAGAATTGCGACGAATAAGTTGCCGGTTGCTCACCGGCGGGAGTACGACTCCTAATCCAATCTTCGGCTAAGGCAGAATTGCGACTTTTAAATGAGGATATATAGTTTTGGGTTTGGGTTCTCCTAATCCAATCTTCGGCTAAGGCAGAATTGCGACTGATGATTGCAAATTTCATGACTGTGAATTTGAGTAACTCCTAATCCAATCTTCGGCTAAGGCAGAATTGCGACTGGAGTTTTCTTTTTCTCCGGTGTAGTGTTCACAACTCCTAATCCAATCTTCGGCTAAGGCAGAACTAGGATACCTGGGATAATAAAGGATGTATAGGATAATGTGTAGGTAGGGGAAGGAGGGAAGGATTTTTGAAAAAGAGGGAAAGCACCGTTTCAAATAGGGGCATCCCAAAAATTCTTCGCCATCCCGGTTATCCTAGTTCAAAAAATTTCCAAAATCCAGCCGTCGTACTACATTTGCCCACCCATTCACCTCTTTTTCAAGGGGTTATCATTTTTCACATATCATCGAATTACAAAATCATGCAAGTAGGAGACTTGACCTATCGCCTCAACGGTGTTGCGATGGAAGTGCATAACCATTCCCGCCGGGGACAGCGGGAGTATATTTATTGCCGTTGCCTGGCAATTGAATTAGGACAGGCAGGCATTCCGTATCAAAGGGAAGTTTGGTTGCCGGTACATTACAAAAAGTGGCGGGTAGGCTACCGTCGCTGCGATTTTTTAATTGACAACAAAGTGGTCATCGAAGTAAAAGCCGTCAGTAAATTGATAAACGACCATTTTACGCAAGCGATTGATACGGTAGAAGCATGGAATTATCCGGTGGGTCTATTGTATAATTTTGGCAGCCCCAAGCTGGAATTTCGGCATATTTTCAACAATAACGTGCGCCCTGAATCCGAATTTGAGGACGTCACGCCGGAACTGGTGGGAGAAATGGCGGACGATTTATTTACTTCCCGGCATTACGTGCCCGAATGGGAAATCACGAAATTGCAATATGCACGGATGAAGAAGAAAGTTTGAAGGTTGAACTAGGATAACCGGGATATTGAAGGATGATAAGGATGGTGTCAATCCTATTCATCCTTCATTATCCCGGTTATCCTAGTTCAAAATGTTGAACTAGGATGGCAGAGATAATGAAGGATGAATAGGATTGACACCATCCTTACCATCCTTCATTATCCCGGTTATCCTAGTTCAACATATCGAATTACTTATTCACATCCGTCGCCTCGAACAACCCCGGTATCGGGTTCGGCGCATTCACATTTGCATCAATTTCATCCTGCGAAATCAGGAACCGCTCCGGGAAGGCGCTGCCCGTTGTCGGCGGGAGTCCAGATAATTATCCGTGCGCCGCAGGTCGTTGAAGACCTCGATTTGACCCACCAGCGAGGCGTATTTTTCCTCCAGGATTTCGTACAGCAAAGCATCCTCGGCGCTCTCGCCGGGTCTGCCTGCGATGCCGCCTTCGGCTAAATCAGCCATTTCGTAAGCCTCGTAAATTCCGTCCGGGAACAGCGTCGCCAGGTCGGCACGGGCTCGTCCCGTTTACGAAACTTTGGAAGTTTCGTAAACGTCATTTTCCAACGTCATTTTCCAGTTTGAAAACAGGTAGGTCGCCTTTTCTTCAGAAATCACCGTTGCCTTGAAAGGGCTGGCATTGAGGTAGAAAAACAAGAACTTGTTTCGCTCGCTTTTGACGCTCCGAGCCGGTTTCCTTTTGTCAACCTAAAGCCTAACTTTGGTCGCTCGAAACCTGCTCATCTTTTATTTGACTTTCCTTCCTTTTCACTTTTAAATTTTTCAACCATAATGAAAACAGTCACTTGCTACGCCTTGTGCCTCTTCGCCGTTTTTCAACTCGCCGCCCAGGTCGAGTTCAATCCGGCGGGCACTTCCACCAATGCTTCCGCCATTTTTGAACTGACCTCCACCGACAAGGGAATGCTCATTCCCCGCATGACGACGGCGCAACGAACTGCCATCGCAGCGCCCGCTACCAGCCTGCTCGTCTTCGACACCGACACGAACAGTTTTTGGTTTTTCAATGGCGTTGCCTGGACGAATCTCATCCCGCAAAGTGTGCTTGCCGATGCGGACAACGACACCAAAATTCAGGTGGAAGAAAGCCTGGACGAAGACATTATCCGCTTCGACCTCACAGGCTCGGAGCGCCTGGTGCTTCAGCAAAACGGAAGCGGGCATCCCCGCCTGGAATTGCTCGACGCAGGCGACAATCTTTTTGTCGGCGAAGCAAGCGGCTTTTCCAACTCCACAGGCTTGTCCAATACCTTTCTCGGCAGAAATGCAGGCATCCTAAATACCACCGGCAGCGAAAACGTCTTCGTCGGCGCAAACGCCGGTGGCAGCACCACCACCGAAAGCGCCAACACTTTCGTAGGCTTTTCGGCTGGTGGTAGCAACACCAGCGGCAGCTTGAACGTGTTCATCGGCAACGACGCTGGATTGGCGAACACCACCGGCGACAACAACACCTTCCTCGGGCAGGCTGCCGGGATGAACAACACGACGGGCTTCCAGAACACCTTCACCGGGCAGGGCGCAGGCGACAGCAATGCCAACGGCACCAACAATTCCTTTTTCGGTTTCAACAGTGGCACAGCCGTCATCGGCAGCGGTTTCAATTCCTTTTTTGGAAGCCAGGCTGGCAGCAGCAATACCGCTGGCAGCAATTCCTTTTTCGGCGCCAGCAGCGGCAGGCTGAACGTGACTGGTCTTCGCAATGCCTTCTTCGGCGCTGAATCGGGCGAAAACAATACCGGCAGCGACAACAACTTTTTTGGTTTCCAAAGTGGAAGGATGAACACGGCGGGCACCCGCAATGCATTTTTCGGCGCCTCGTCAGGCGACGTCAGCACCGGCGACGACAATTCTTTTTTCGGTTACAACACAGGCGGCGTTAACACCTCCGGCGAGCAAAACACCTTTGTTGGCTCAGGCTCCGGCGACAACAACACCACCGCCAACAACAACTCCTTTTTCGGCTTCAGCAGCGGCGGCGGCACTTCGACCGGCGACAGGAACGCCTTCTTCGGTGCGGCAGCGGGCGCAAACAACACCACCGCCGCACTCAACTCCTTTTTTGGCTTCAACAGCGGCGGACTCAACACAACCGGCGCTCAAAACGCCTTCTTCGGAGCGCAGGCTGGCGGCTCCAACAGCACCGCCTCCGAAAACTCCTTTTTTGGCTTCGCCAGCGGCAACGCCAACACCACCGGCACTCGCAACGCCTTTTTCGGCTCGTCCTCTGGCGACGCCAGCACCACTGCCAACGACAATGCTTTTTTCGGGCACAACAGCGGCGGCGTCAACACGACCGGCGCTCAAAATTCCTTCTTCGGTTCCGGGTCGGGCGACGCAAACCTGCTTGCCAGCGACAACGCATTTTTTGGCTTCAACAGCGGCGGGGCAAATTCATCGGGCAATCAAAACGCCTTCTTCGGCTCGCAGGCGGGACTCGCCAACTCCCTCGCCGGCGACAACTCATTCTTTGGCTTCAGCAGCGGCAGCGCCAACACGATAGGCATTCAAAACTCATTTTTTGGCTCGCAGGCAGGCGACGCCACCACCACCGGC
Source organism: uncultured Saprospiraceae bacterium (assembly GCA_964533005.1). Classification (GTDB taxonomy): domain Bacteria; phylum Bacteroidota; class Bacteroidia; order Chitinophagales; family Saprospiraceae; genus UBA6168. Next base: position 6,447 of record CAZHLB010000176.1, on the reverse strand, counting down.
GACAACAACTGCTTTTTCGGCTTCAACAGCGGCGGCGCAAACACCGGCGCTTCGAACAACAGCTTTTTTGGAAACAGTAGCGGCGCACTCAACACGGCGTCTCAAAATTCCTTTTTCGGCGCAGCCAGCGGCGACGCCAACACCAGCGGCGACGCCAATTCTTTTTTCGGCTTCAACAGCGGCGGCGACAACTCGAGCGGCACCCGGAACGCCTTCTTTGGCGCAGGGTCTGGCGACGCCAACACCACTGCCAACGACAATTCTTTTTTTGGATTCAACGCTGGCGGCGCAAACCTGACAGGTACCCGGAACGCCTTCTTCGGCTCGCAAACCGGGGACGCCAACACCACTGCCAGCGACAATGCTTTTTTTGGAAACAGCGCAGGCGGCGCCAACTCGACCGGCGTTCAAAATTCCTTCTTCGGTTCGGGAGCGGGCTCAGCCAATGCTGCTGCCAACGACAACGCTTTTTTCGGCTACCACACTGGCGTCTCAAACAACACTGGCGCTCAAAATGCCTTCTTCGGTTCGGGGGCGGGCGACGCCAACACCTCTGCCAGCGACAATGCTTTTTTTGGCTTCAACAGTGGCGGCACCAACACGACTGGCGCCCGAAACGCTTTTTTTGGCTCCGGCTCCGGCGCTGTAAACCTCACCTCGTTTGACAATGCTTTTTTTGGTTTCAACACCGGCACGGTAAACACTGCCGGCAACAATTCATTCTTCGGCTCCCAGGCGGGCGAATCCAACACCACCGGCGCAAACAATACTTTCATCGGTTTCAACTGTGGCGCTGCCAACGTCAACGTAGGCGCCAACACTTTTGTCGGCGCAAGTGCAGGCGACGTCACCACTGCCGGCAACAATTCCTTTTTCGGCTTCGACGCCGGCGGCGCAAACACGACAGGGTTTGACAACTCCTTTTTCGGCAGCGACGCAGGCGACCTCGCCTCCACCGGCAACGGAAACACCGCCGTCGGCAGGGCAGCGATGAACGTCCTCACCACCGGCAACGGAAACACTTCCCTCGGCAAAAACGCAGACCTCTCTGTCGGAACCCTCTCAAACAGCACCGCCCTGGGCGGTGAAACCACCGTCAATGTCAGCAACAAAGTGCGGGTTGGCGACCCTCTTGTCACCGTCATCGAAGGGCAGGTGGACTGGACGTTCATCTCCGACGCCCGCTTTAAGTTCAACATCCACGACGACAAAGTGCCAGGCTTGGCTTTCATCGGGCAACTCCGCCCGGTGACTTATCAACTCGACACCCGCAAGTTTGAAGCGCACCTGATGCAAGCCATGCCCGACAGCGCCCGGCAAAGCCGCATGGAGGGGAAAGACTATTCGGAAAGCAGCGCCAGGGTGCAGACGGGATTTCTGGCGCAGGAGGTGGAGCAGGTTTGCAACAAATTGGGCTATGAGTTCAGTGGCTTGCACGTGCCGGAAAGCGAGGTGGATAATTATGGGCTGGCTTACGGGAGCTTCGTGCCGCTGCTGGTGAAGGGAATGCAGGAGCAACAGGCAATTATTGAGAATGGAGAATTGAGAATTGAGAATTTGGAAAGGGAGAATGCGGCAAAAGATTTAGAAATCAATGCATTAAAATCCCAACTCGACAACCTGTCCCGAGAACTCGGGAAAATCACCGCCGCCCTGCAGGGCGCAGGCATTACGGTGGAGAAATAAATAACTGCCAGGCGATACGATTGCTCGAAGCAATCGTATCGCCTGGCATCAACTTACCTTTTCATTGTCTCCATTTCTACTTTCATCCCTTCCACCTGTTTCTTTAATTCTTCAATAATAGCTTGTTGTTCCTTCACGGCATTGACCAGCATATAAGTCAGTGCCGAGCTGTCATAAGTATAGTAGGGAACGCCCGGCTTCACGATGATTTCCTTTCCCTGCTCATCCTCCTCAACTTTTTGCCCGAAAGGGCGCAGCTCGACCATGTACGGCGCAATGGCTGCCATGTCTTGCGCAATCACACCGACGTATTCCTTGTCGCCGTCGGGAATAGGAAAGACCTCATTGTATCGGTAGCGCACCGGGTTGATTTGCAACACTTTCGCCAAGCCGTCCCGGTAAGGTTGGATGTCTTTTTTGAGGCGAAAGTCGCTGGCTGCCGCCCAGGAGCCGCCCCCCGGTTTGAAACCTTGACCACCCAATTCCAGCACATCATCGATGTAAAGGTCTTCGTCGCCATCAGCGTTAAGGGGAGTGGGGGCATTGTCGGCGATAATGTTGATGGTGGCGCTCATGATGCCGCCGCCTGCATTGAATACCCCAGCCCCGTCCGCTGCGTAAAAGTCGCCGCCTGAAGCATAAACATTGCCGCCCACCTGGAGCCTTTGGGTGGGCACGGTGATGCCGATGCCAACCTTGACGGTGGTGGTAGCACCGTTGACACCATTGAGGCTACCCAAAACGAGGCAATCGCTCGCTCCGACCTCTGCGTTTGCGCCGATGGCGGTGGCGTTGGTCAGGTTGCCTGCCAAGACGTCTGCATTGAAACCCAGGGCAGTGTTGCCGGTACCGGTGGTATTAGCAGCCAAGGCAGTCCAGCCGAAGCCGGTATTATCGTTGCCGGTGGAGTTGATGTTGCCTGCGGCATTGCCAAAGAAAGCGTTTCGGATGCCGGTCGTATTCAGGGTGCCCGTTTCTACGCCAAAAAAGCAGTTGGATGAGCCGGTCGTATTGGTCTCGCCCGCATCGAAGCCAAAAAATGAGTTGCTCGAACCGGTGGTATTCAAAGCGCCGCTACTGGAGCCGAAAAAGGAATTGCTAAAGGCAGTCGTGTTGAATGCGCCTGCCCCGGAACCGAAGAAAGCATTATCAAAGCCGGTGGTGTTGTCGTTGCCGCTGTTGAAACCAAAAAATGAGTTGTCGCCGCCGGTGGAGTTGGCAACCCCGGCGGATGCGCCGTAAAAAGAGTTTCGACCGCCGGTGGTGTTGAGGAAGCCGCTGTTGTAACCGAAAAAAGAGTTGCTGCCGGCAGTGGTGTTGCTGTTGCCGGAAAAGGAGCCGAAGAAAGTATTTTGAAAGCCGACCGTGTTCAATTCACCGGCATTGTGTCCAAAAAATGAATTGTCGCTTCCGGAGGTGTTAGCATTTCCGGTAGAGGAGCCAAAAAAGTTGTTTCGAGCGCCGAGGGTGTTGTCATTTCCGGAGGCATAGCCAAAAAAGCAATTGTCGTTCGCAGCGGTATTTGAGACGCCGGAGAATGCGCCGATGAAGGTATTTCGAGCGCCGGTGTTGGCAGTGCCGGCGTTGGTTCCCAGAAAAATATTGGAGTTATTGCTGGGCAAATCCATCAGCGTATTCCCGTTGGCGTTGCGATTTAATAGCAACCGCTCCGAGCCTGCCAGGTCGAAGCGAATGATGTCCTCGTCGGCGCTTTCTTCCACCTGTATTTTCGTGTCCCCGTCAGCGTCGGCAAGCACTTTCGGCGTGGACAAATTCACCCAGGCAGCGCCGTTGAAAAAGAAAAAACTGCCCGTGTCCGTGTCGAAAACGAGCAAGCCGGTAGCGGGTGAAGCGATGGCGGTTCGCTGCGCCGAAGTCATGCGGGGGACGAGCATTCCCTTGTCGGTGGAGGTCAGCTCGAAAATGGCGGACGCATTGGTGGAAGTGCCTGCCGGGTTGAATTCAATTTGTGCGGGGAGTTGGCTGGCAGCCAGCAAAAAAAGGACTGCCCACGTGTAAGTGATTGTTTTCATCGTGGTCGAAGATTTAATTGAAAAAGAGGAAAGCAAGTATTCGGAAAGCCAGGTTGGAGGTTCAAAGTTATTGGTTGGGCAGGCAAATTGAAATGGGCGCTCATTTTAGCTTGACTTTGTTAAATTAAGCTTTTGGGGAATTCCAAAATGGCGGCTCAAAGGTGTCACCTGGAAATCGGGTGTTTTGAGGGGAAAAAAAAATTTATTTTTTTTGCCCAGAAAACCCCCCGTTTGCAGGGGGCCCCGGTTTGGGCGGGGAGCGTTGCCCAGGGGACAAATCTTCACTTCACGTCATCCGCTTTTGAAAACCAAGCTGCCGCTTCTTTTTGCTTGCCCATTTTTTTCAAAATGCTGCTCATTTGCCGGTAAGAAATGGCGACGTATTTCTTCAATTGCGCCGAATGGGGGTTGTTCTGCCAGGCTTCTTCCGTGAGTTGGGTGTCTTTTGAGTAATATTCGAACGCTTTTGCCAGGTCGCCTTTTGCCTCGTAGATGCCCGCCAATTTGTAATAAGAAATCGCCAAGCCGTTTTTCAGGCTTTCCGAGCGGGGGTTGGCGGCGCTTAATTCCTCTCCGAGTTTGGAGCGTTTTTCAAAAAATTCCAGCGCCTTGTCCAACTTGCCCAAGGACTGCCACACCGAGCCGAGTTTGGAGTAAGAAATCGCCAAGCCGTTTTTCAGGCTTTCCGAGCGGGGGTTGGCGGCGCTTA
>CAZHLB010000176.1:0-1919 GCA_964533005.1 uncultured Saprospiraceae bacterium | reverse complement strand
ATTCCTCGCCGAGTTTGGAGCGTTTTTCAAAATATTCCAGCGCCTTGTCCAACTTGCCCAAGGACTGCCAGGTCTTGCCTATGCGTTCCAACCGGACGGATAGTTTTTCTCCATAAAATTCCCACTCGCTCCCACCCCTCGCCGCCTTTTCCCTGCGCTCGTAGTGCGCCGCTGATTTTTCCATGAAACGCTGGGCATCCGGCAGCCTGCCTGTAGCGGAGCAGGTGTCGGAGACGTAAAAACAGAGGTCGCCCACCTCATCGCTGTCGGCGGGCAGGCTGTCGGCGAGGCTGGCAGCTTCCTCCAGCCATTCGGCGGCTGCGGCGAGGTCGTTGTCGAGTTTGCCTTCATCATATTTCTTCATCCGGGAGAGCAGGAAGTTTATCAGGCGGCGGCAGTCGGGTCGGTCTTTGTCGTCGAGCGCCGGGGGCATTTTGTCTCGCACGATTTCCTGCAAGACCGGGTGGAGAAAGTAAGCGGGCTTGCCGGGCGAGGCTTCAGATTGTTCCAGCCAGCCGAGGCGGGTGAGGCTTGCTAAGGCTGCGTCGAAATCATCTTCCTCCTTTGTTTCCACGGCTAACATTTCGCCCAGGCGGGCGAGGTCGAAGGGTTTGGCGGGCAGCACTGCGAACTGGAGCAGGAGCCACTCACCCCCGACCCCACCCCCAGCCCCTAAAGGGGAGTTCGGGCTGCTGCCGAGGTCGGCGAGGTCGTAGAGGCTGCGCAGCACGGCTTCGGGCTTGGCTGCTGCGCCGTGCAGGTAGTGGCTGTTGACGGAGCGGGTGCGGGAGAGTTGAAAGACGCCCCGGTTTTTCAGGTCTTCCACGAGGCTATCGAGGGAGTAGCGCCCTGCGGTCGCCGAGAGGTTTTTGGCAAGCAGGTCAATGGTCAGGGTGTGCCAGCCGATGGCTTTGAGCAGGTCGGCTAACAGGTCGGGCTGCTGGCTGGCTGGCGGGTGGATTTTGCAAAAAAGCTGCGACGCCAGCGGCGGGGACAGCTCGCCGATGGTTTTTTGCGCAGCGCCCATGCCGGGGTCGGGCAGCGAGGGCGCACGGGAAGTGAGCAGGGCAGACCAGCCGGGCAGTTGGAAATTGAGGAGGAGGTCTTCGGGGCGGTTGGCGTTGTCCACGACCATGAGTTTGCGGCTGCCGGGCAGGTTGGGCAGCGCCTGCCAGACGGCGGCGAAGCGCTCGGCTACCGGGTCGGCGGGGGTGAGCATCGGGTGACCGAGGGCGGCAAGCGCCTTTTCGATGCCGCTTGACAGCACACCCGACACGACGCCGTCGGGGCAGGTGAACCAGGCGATGCGCTCGAAATCGGCGGCGTGGTCGGCGCAGTATTTTTGGGCGAGGGTGGTCTTGCCGATGCCGCCCTTGCCGCTGACGAGCATGAGGTTGCCTGCTTGCAGGCGGGCGTGGATGTCTTGCAGTTCTTCGGTTCTGCCGGTGAAGGTGGCGGGCGGCGGGAAGGGAGGGGTGGTGAGGAATTTGGAGGGGTCTGCCGGTGCCGGAGCAGGCGGTTGAACGGTGACGTGGACGACCGGGGGCGCTTGCGGGGCAATGGGCGCTGGCGCTAAAACCGGGGCGGCTGGCTCTCGCCAGAACTGGAACAGGAACGCAAGCGCACCCGCCAGGAAAAAGCCAAACGCTTCCACATCCGGGGGCATCCAGTTTGGGCAGGGAAGCCATTTCAACCAAACTGCACCGAGGTACATGGTGGCGAGGGCAGAAAGGATTTTGACGGCAAGGCGGAGGAGGCGCATGAGGATTTGAGTGAATGAAAGGTATGTCGGCGAAGATAGGTTGGGTTCGCAGATTTGGCAAGCCGCCTCGTTTGGATGCTATACTCTTCCATGTGTGGCTTTGTCGCTTTGTTCCCGAAGTATCGGGACAGGCTATTCCCGCAGGAAACCTCTGCGT
>CAZHLB010000175.1:0-10348 GCA_964533005.1 uncultured Saprospiraceae bacterium | reverse complement strand
TTGCTGGCGCAGACAGAACGGTTTGAAAAAGAAGACGGCAACCCCTTTGCCGACGGCTCCGACAGCCGCTTCACCGCAGGCGTAGATGGCAAAGTAGCGCTTACCAGCGACCTCATTGTGGACTTCACCGTGAACCCCGATTTCGGGCAGGTGGAAGCCGACCCCGGCGCTGTCCGGCTCGATGGTTACCAGATTTTTTTCGAGGAGCGCCGCCCGTTTTTCATCGAAAGCAGGAATATTTTCAACTACCAAATCACGGGAGCCGAGGCAGGCGGCGAGTTCACTTCCGACCTGCTTTTTTACTCCCGGCGCATCGGCGGAGCGCCGCACGATTTCCCAAATTTGTCAGACGGCGAGCACGTCGAGGTGCCTGAGCACACCTCGATTTTGGGTGCGGCAAAATTCAGCGGAAAGACCAAAGACGGCTGGTCGGTCGGCATTCTCGAATCGGTCACGCAGCGGGAATACGCCAAAATTGACAACAATGGCGAGCGCCGGGAGGAGGTCGTCGAGCCGCTCACGAACTACTTCGTGGGGCGTTTGCAAAAAGACATTGACAAAGGAAACACCGTCATCGGCGGCATTTTCACGGGCGTCAACCGGGACGAAGACCTCGGTTTTCTGCACAAAAACGCCTTCTCCGGCGGCGTGGATTTTCAGCATTCCTGGAAAAACCGCACCTGGCATTTCAAAGCGAACGGCATTTTTAGCCGGGTGGAAGGCAGCAAGGATGCCATTTTGCGCACACAAACCAGCTTCGAGCATCTGTTCCAACGCCCCAACGCCGGTCACGTCGAAGTGGACACCAACCGCACTTCGCTCATGGGTCACGGCGGCACGTTCACGCTCGCCAAATACGGCGGCAAAGAGGACAAGCGAAACGGCATCGTCAAGTTTCAAACCGGCATCACCTGGCGCTCGCCGGGGCTGGAACTAAACGACATCGGCTTCCTGCTTGCCTCCAATGAAATCAACCACTTCACCTGGGCGGGCTACCAAATCAACAAACCCTTTTCCGTCTTCCGCAACTGGCGGCTCAATTACAATCACTGGCTGCGCACTGACTTCGACGGGCAATTGCTCTGGGCGGCGTTCAACACGAACAGTCATGCCTATTTCAAAAACAACTGGGGCGTGGGTGGCGGCGGCACCTGGAACCCGCATGAAATCTCGAATAACGCCCTCCGGGGAGGTTCTTCCCTACGCCGCCCGCCGGGCATTGGCGTTTGGAGCTACGTCGAGACGGACGGCAGGAAAAAGATAAGCGGGTTCTTCAATGTCAACTACGCCTGGGGCTTCGACCATACGGTGCGGAATGTAGGCTACTACATCGGGGCGAATTTTCAGCCGCTCGATGCCTTGCGATTCAGCATTTCGCCGAATTACAACCGGGGATGGCGCAAGCAAGACCAGTTCGTCAGACAGGTGGATTTTGGCGGTGAAACCCGCACCATCGTCAGCGAAGTGGAGCAACGTTCCTTTGCTGTCAGCCTTCGCATGAACTACAATTTGACGCCTGATTTGACCATTCAATACTATGGCGAGCCATTCATTTTCAGGGCTTTGTACAAAAACTTCGGCATCGTGACCGACCCGCTGAACAAGGAATACGACGACCGTTTCCACCGCTTCAACGGGCAGGAAATCAACTTTCAGGACGACGTTTTTTCGGTGGATGAAAACTCGGACGGGGCGGTGGACTACACTTTCAGCAAGCCCGACTTCAACTACATTCAATTCCGCTCGAACCTCGTGTTGCGGTGGGAGTACGTGGCGGGGTCTGAGATTTACTTGGTCTGGTCGCAAGGCAGTTTTCCGAATGCCTACAACGACCTGGAATCGGGGCTGGCGCATAGCCTGTTCGACCACGTTTTCGAGCAGAAGCCGAACAATATTTTCCTCGTGAAATTCACGTATCGTTTTCTGCTTTAGTAACGTGTGAAAAATAACTTGTTTAGAAGGTTTAGAGAGGTTTAGCAGGTTTAAAGCTAAAACTGCTAAACCTCTCTAAACCTTCTAAACCAAACTTCACAACTTATCTTTTGCACGTTACTTAAAAGCTGACAGGTGGGAAATGCCTGAGTTGGCTGAAAAAAATTTTCAATTTTTTCAGCCAACTTAGGCATTTCCCACCTGTCAGCTTTGGGCTTTGATTTCCATGAAAATCCTCGTCCTTTTTTGCTGCCTCATTTGTCCACTTCTTTCCTTCTGCCAATCGCCGGAATACCTCGAAAAAAAGCAAAAGGCGCTCGCCGAGCCATCCCCGTTTGAAAAAATTGCCAACGAGGAAGAACCTCGTGAACTGGAATATGAGGACGACGAAATCATGGTCTTCAAAGGCTTGCGTTCGCAAGCCCCGGTGCATTTTCTGATTGTCCCGAAGCGGCGCATTCCAACTGCCAATGATTTGCAGGAACAAGACGCTTTGCTGATAGGCAAAATGGTGCTGGTCGCTCAAAAAATTGCCCAAAGACATGGCATCGCCGAAAGCGGTTACCGCTTGGTTTTCAACACAAATGAGGACGCCGGGCAGTCCGTTTTTCATCTTCACCTTCACCTATTGGGCGGGATGAAATTAGGCGCAATGGTTGACCAAACGTGGCGAAATGAGCAGGAAGGCAAAAAGTGATTTTTCTTTGCCGCCATGAAAATCAAGCTCCACCGCCCCCTTGCCCAAGCCGTCGCCGAAGCGCTCGACGCCATTTTTTCCCAGAAAAAATACGCCGACAAAGTCATCGAGCGCCTGCTCAAATCCAACCCCAAATGGGGCAGCCGGGATAGGGCTTTCATCGCCGAAAATGTCTATGAAATCGTGCGCTGGCATCGCCTGCTCCAAGCTCTTTCCAATCGCCAATCACCAATCACCAGTCACCAATCACCAGTCACCAATCACCAATTGCTCGGCATCAATTTGATTTTGAAAGGCTTTGAACTGCCTGCTTGGGAAATCTTCGCCAGGCTTGAACCAACCGCCATTTTCGAGCGAAAAAAAGCGCTTGAAGCTGACCGGAAAATTGCCCAAAGCATCCCCGACTGGCTCGACGAATTGGGCGTCGCCGAACTCGGTGAAACCGCCTGGAGCGCAGAAATCGCCGCCCTCAATCGCCCCGCCGAAGTCGTCTTGCGAGTCAACACGTTGAAAACCAGCAAGCTCGAATTGAAAAAACTCCTGTCAACCGAAGGCTGGGAAACCGCCGAGCCTGACCTCGCTCCCGACGCCCTCGTGTTGCAAAGACGAGGCAACATCTTCCAGACCGACCTTTTCAAAAATGGCTTTTTCGAGGTGCAAGACGCTGGCAGCCAGTGCATTGCGCCATTCCTGCAAGTCGAGCCGGGAATGCGGGTCATTGATGCCTGCGCCGGGGCTGGCGGCAAGTCGCTGCACCTCGCCTGCCTGATGCACAACCGAGGCAACCTCATCGCCCTCGACACCGAAGCCTGGAAGCTGGACGAACTGCAAAAACGTGCCCGGCGAAACGGCGCTCACATCATCCAAACTCGCCCGATTGAAAGCACAAAAACCATCAAACGCCTGCACGACAGCGCCGACCGGCTTCTGCTCGACGTGCCTTGTTCCGGCTTGGGTGTGTTGCGCCGCAATCCCGATGCGAAGTGGAAACTCTCGCTGGAAATCATTGAAAAGGTGAAGGTTTTGCAAGCTAAAATCCTGGCTGAATATAGCCGGATGCTGCGCCCCGGCGGGCTGATGGTCTATGCGACTTGCAGCATTTTGCCTTCGGAAAATGAGCGGCAGGTGGCGAAGTTTCTGGCTGAGAATAGCCAGTTCGAGTTGGTGGAGGAGCGGAAAATATCACCTGTCAGCGATGGGTTTGATGGGTTTTACATGGCGAGGATGCAGCGTTCAAACTAAAAACATCCCGGCAGCTCGCAGCATGGGGGCATTGTTTGAAAAACAGCGAAATCAGCGTCAAAAATTCAGTTCTCCACCTCCAGCGTCGCCGTCAAATCCACCAGAAAAACTGAGCCGACCGCTGCCTCCAAAGTTCTTCCCACCGCATTGAAGCCTGCCGGAATCGTCACTGTTTTCCCTGTCGGAATTACCACGTCCTGGCAACTGAGCGGCACGATGCCGTCGCTCCAATTGCCTTCGTCCGTCCAGTTCACGCCGTCGCCTGCGCCTGTCCAGGTGTTCACCGCCGCTTCCGGGCTGCCGCTGCAATCGTCGTCCACGTTGTTGCAAATCTCTGATGCTGCTGGGTTTATGGCTGAATTGGCGTCATCGCAATCATCGTCGTTGGCAACGTAGCCGTTGGGCGCAGCGCAGGCTTGAATGCTGGCGGCGGCATTTCCGTAGTTATCTCCGTCGCTATCCTGGAAAAAAATCAGCAAGACGCCTTCGTCAATTTGCTGGTCGCAGTCGTCGTCCAAGCCGTTGCAAGTTTCCGTTGCGCCTGGAAAAATGGCTGGGTTGGCGTCGTTACAGTCGCCGCCGTTTTCCGTGAAAGTGTCGCCGTCGTCGTCGCAAGCCAGCGGGTTGGTTGGCGAGACAACGTGGCTGGCGTCGTCCGTGCATCCGTTGGCGTCGGTGGCGGTGACGGAGTAAGTTCCAGTGGCGGAAACCGAAATGCTGGCAGTCGTTGCGCCTGTGCTCCACAAAAACGAAATGCCGCCGCTTGCCGTCAGGGTGATGGTTTCGCCGGTGCAAATCGAGCTTGCTCCTGAAATGTTTGCCGTCGGCAAAGGATGTACCGTGACGACCTGATTTTCCGTGTCGTTGCAGCCGTTTGCATCGGTGGCGGTGACGATGTAGGTTTCTGAGTTTGAGACAGTTATCGCTGCCGTCGTTGCCCCGGTGCTCCAAGAATAACTCGTTCCGCCCGAGGCGGTCAACATGACGGAGCCGCCCAGGCAGAAGGTCGTTGCACCGTTTGGCGTGATGCTCGCCGTCGGCAAAGGATGGACTGTGACGACCTGGCTTTCTGTGTCGGTGCAGCCGTTGGCGTCTGTTGCGGTGACGATGTAGGTTCCTGAATTTGAGACAGTTATCGCCGCTGTCGTCGCCCCTGTGCTCCAAGAATAACTCGTTCCGCCAGAGGCGGTCAACATGACGGAGCCGCCCAGGCAGAAGGTCGTCGCACCGTTTGGCGTGATGGTCGCCGTGGGCAAAGAATGGGCGGTGACGGCTTGGCTTTCGGTGTCGGTGCAGCCGTTTGCAGCCGTGGCGGTCACGGTGTAAGTTCCAGTGGTTGAAACAGTTATGGCGGCGGTGGTTGCGCCGGTGCTCCACGAGTAGGAGTTTCCGCCGGAGGCGGTCAAAATCACCGAGCCGCCCTCGCAAAAGGTGGTTGCGCCGCTGGCGGAAATGGATGCCGTTGGAGGCGTGGTGTTCGAGGTGATAGTGACGGAAGCCGTGGCAATGCAATCGTTGTCGTCGGTAGCGGTGACGAAGTGTGTTCCTGCTGGCAAAGAAACCGTTGCGCCGGAAGCGCCGGTTGACCAGGAGTAAGTGTAGCCAGGTGTGCCGCCACTTGCCGCCGCCGTTGCCGAGCCGGTAGGGACGGAGCAGGTAATATTCGTTTGGCTGGAAATCGAGACCGAAACCTCAGAGCCAGGCTGAGTGATGGTGATGCTGCCCGTGCCCATGCCGCCGGCGGAGTTGGTCACAGTCACAGTGTAGGTGTCGGCGAAGAGGTTGTCAATGGTTTGGGTCGTGCCGCCATTCGACCATTCGTAGAAATAAGGCGGACCCCCGCCACCGGATGGTGTTGCCGTGGCAGAGCCGTCCTCCCCGTCGAAACAGCTAACGTTGGTGCCGGAGAGGTCAACGGTGATGGGTCCGCCAGTCATGTTGCCCTGCACATTGGTCAGGGTGATGCGGTCGCCGTCGGTGCCATTGTTGTCGTTGGCGAGGTTGGCGGCTGCGTACATTTTGATGGGATTGGTTGCGCTTGCCGGCGAAGTCCAGGTTACGGTGTAAGTCACCGAGTTGCCCGCCGGGATGGTTTGCGCCGGTTCGTGCTCGAAAAAGACAAAGCCTGGCACAGCCGAATCGTCGAGCGTAGAGCTTGCGCCGGGGTCGGAAAGCGTCCCGGCGTTGTCGTTGTTGCCGTCCAGCGCCACCATTTGAAAGCCGCCGAGTTGAGGAATGGCGTTGGTGCGGGTGACGGTGACGGTGATGGAATACGAAGTATTGGGCGTGATGGAGGCGGGCAAACCGGTGATGGCGACGTTGCCCGTGCCGCAAGTGCCGCAAGAATGGCAGCCGCCTTGCGATGAAGAGCAAGTGTTTGCGCCGGGCGAGCCGGTGTAGTTGTCTGGCGGCGGATTGAAGAAGAAGGAGGAGAAAAGGCAGGCGGTCGTCAGCGCCCAAAACAGCGAGTAAACAGCGGTCAGCTTTCTTTTCATGGCAGGTGTGGGATGGCAATGTTCGAGGCAAAAATGGTATTTGAAACAAAGGCAATTTAGCGGGAGCTAAAGTCTAAAAATGGCAACAACCTCCGTGTTTCCTTGCTGAAAATGTCGCCTGTCCGCCCGACTCGGCGTTGGGAAACCATGCCTCGCACAAAGGCAGAAAAACAAAAAGGCACAAAGGTTTGACTTCAAACGCTTTGTGCCTTTGCGGAAAAACGTCTCTTCAAGCAACATTGCAATTTTTTTTCTCTCGAAAAAGCTGTTTTTCCACCTGTCAGCTTTGTACCCCGGATTTCATAATTGCTTCAAAATCTTCGTGCTGAAAATGTCCTTATCGAATCAGCACGATGCGCTGCGTCTGTACTTCACCTGCTATTTTCAACCGGACGAAATAGATACCCGCCGCCAATTCTCCTGCCTGCCAAACGATGCGCTGCACACCCTGTACCTGGGCTTGTTTCAGCGCCCAATCCACAATGACGCCCTTGCTGTCCAGCACCACTAAGTCAGCAGACGAGGCTTCTTCCGACGCAGAAAACTGAAAGGTGATTTCCCCGGTGAAAGGATTTGGCTCGCAAATCAGCGAAGTGTGCAAGGCGTGTGTATTCAGCGGGTCATTTGTTGCAGGCGGCGCAATCATGGAATTGCTGCCCGAGCATGGCGGCGTGCCGCAAGCGCCCAGATAGTCGCCGTGTGCCAGGTGAGCGGGCACGGCGCTTTGGGCAACGCAAAGCGTGTTCGAGTTGCCACTTGGGTTATGGCAGATGTTAACCTTGTTCATGTTGTTGCCGCAGCGCACGTCCACTACTTCCACTGTGACTATGTCGGTCGCCGTTGCGCCGTTGGCGTCGGTGGCGGTCACCGTGTAATCCGTCGTGACGGCCGGGCAAACGGAAATGATGGCGGTGGTCGCCCCGTTGCTCCAGGCAAAGGTGTACGGCAACGTTCCGCCGGTCGCAACTGCCGTCAAAGCGGCGCATTCATTGGGCGGGTAGCCGAAATAAACTGCCGAGCAGTCACCTGCATCAACGGTGAGCGGAGCGCCGCAGCCTTCGTCGGTTTGACCGTCGCAGTCGTCGTCCACGTTGTTTCCGCAGACCTCCGTTGCACCGGGATTGACGGCGGCGAGGTCATCATCGCAATCGGTGTTCAGAGCAACGTAACCTGCTGGCGCAGAACACGCTTGCGTTGAAATGTCGGCATTGCCAAAATCGTCGCCGTCGCCGTCGGCAAACCAAGTCGGCTGCCCGGTGACGCTTGGGTCGGCGTCGTCCACCAAGCCGTCGCAGTCGTCATCAATGCCGTTGCAAACTTCCGTAGCGGCAGGATTTACGGCAGGATTGTCGTCGTCGCAGTCGTCGTCGTTCAAAACGTAAGCGACCGGAGGCCCGTCGCAGGTGCTTACAAAGAGGGTCGGGTCGCCATCGCCGTCGCCATCCGTGTCGTTGAAATAGACCACAAACACGAGGGTGTTGTCGGGCAAACCATCGCAGTTGTCGTCGAGTCCGTTGCAGACTTCGGGTGAAGCCGGGTTCACATTTGGGTTGGAATCGTCACAGTCGGTGTTGTTGGCTGAAAAACCCGGCGGCGCTTCGCAGGCTTCGGTGGTCGGTGCATCCGGGTCGCCGTAAGTGTCGTTGTCTGCGTCGGTGTAAAAAGTGCTCAGAACATCCTCGTCCACCAGCCCGTCGGAGTCGTCGTCTATGCCATTGCAGATTTCGGGCATGCCCGGATTGACTTGCGGATTTTCGTCGTCGGAGTCAAAGTAAGAGCCGCCGCCCCCACCACCTCCTCCGCCCCCGCCTCCACCGCCTCCACCACCACCTCCACCACCGCCGTAGGAACCATTGCCATAAGCAGTGACGTAGCCGCTGGAGGGCACGCCGAAGCAAGTCGTGAAGGGGAAATTCGGATTGCCATATCCATCGCCGTCGGCATCGAGATAGTAAGTATAGGTGGGCAAGCCGTCGTCAATGACGCCGTCGCAGTCGTCGTCGAGCAGGTTGCAGACTTCCGGGGCGTCGGGGTTGATGGAGGCGAGGTTGTCGTTGCAGTCGTCGTCGTTGGCGGAATAACCTGGCGGCGGAGAGCATCCCTGAACAGTGCCGGAATTGAATGAGCCGAAGCCGTCATCGTCGTTGTCGGCGTAAAAAGTGGACAGAACGCCTTCGTCAATTTCGCTGTCGCAGTCATTGTCCTCGCCGTCGCAGACTTCGGCAGCAGAGGAGTAGCAAGCGGCGCAGTTATCGTTGCAATCTGTATTGTCCGCCACGTAGCCTGCGCCGCATGCACCGGGCGCATCGGGGTCGCCATAACTATCGCCATCGGTGTCGGCATAGCAAGTTGGTGGGGCAACCTGAAATTCATAAACACCCATGTCCACGCCTGCACCGGAAGGTCTTGGAAAGTCGTCGAGGTCGTTGGCGGGAGCGCCGGAAGCCGTGCCTGCGTCAATGGCGGGCGAAGCGGCTTGCAGGTGCAGGTCGCCCGACGAACTGGGGGGAGCGCCGGGAGCTGTGACAAAAAGCGGGTCGGCGTTCAAGTTGCCCGTTCCGGCGTAGCCGCCTTCCACGATACTGTAAGTCACCGTAGTCGAGCCGCCGAAATTGTCAGCGATGCCAGAGTTGTTGCCCCAAAGGATGCAATTTTTAAAAATGGGGAAGCCCGTCGAGTTCAGCATGACGCCATTGACAGAAGCATAGTTGCCCACAAAGGAGCAGTTGGTGAAGGTTGGGTTACTGTATGCAGCACAATTGGCTTGATAATTTCGGATGGCGCCGCCCTCATTGCCGGTGTAATTTCCTGAAAACAGGCAGTTTGAAAAAGTGGGATTGGCAACTCCACCAGGGAAACAGAAGTTGTTCCTGGCGCTTGTGTTATATACTGCTCCGCCTGCGCCGCCATTCCAACCGCCATTTCCGATAAAGGAACAATTGTCAAAAGTGGGGTTGGCGATTCCGTTTGCCTCGTCTGCATTGTTGAATACCGCTCCGCCACTGCCGGCGTTTATCGAATTATTCAAAAATGAGCAATTGGTAAAGACGGGATTTGCTGCCGAGCCTCCTCCGTTTGCGTAATTATGAACGGCTCCTCCCTGACTTCCATAACCTGCATTGTTCCCGGAAAAAGTGCAAGTCGTGAAAGTTGGATTGGCAACTCCATTCCAGCCGAAGTTGAAAAAGCCGCCGCCATTGCCGCCATTGTTATTGGTAAAAGTGCAATTGGCGAGGCTTGGGCTTGCCGAACCGCCATTCTCGGCAATATTGAACATGCCCCCGCCGCTGGCAGCACTATTGCCGGTGATAGTGCAGTTAGCAATTGTAGGGTGGGAGTCGCCGCCGTTACCAGCGCCATTGTTGTAAATGCCGCCGCCTCTGAAATCCGTGCCGCCGCCTTCCGCCTTTCCGCCCGTGACGGTGAAGCCGTCCAGCGTCATTATCCCGCTCACGTGGTCTATCCAAACGACATGGAAAACATTGTCCGAGTTGTTGCCGGGCGTCCCGATGTCGCCGCTCAGGGTGGTCACGTTCGCCTCCCAGTCTCTTTCCGAAAGCGAAGCCTCCGAGCCGTCGAAGCCGCCGTAAATTTTCACGTCGCACGAAATGTAAAAGGTGTTGTACCTGTCGCCCACGCCGCCGTGCGGCTCGTAGGGCAGGTAGGTTCCGGCGGCGACCCATACGTCGGGGGTAGGGAAGATGTCGCAGGCATTGTTGATGGCAGTTTGCACGTCCGTGAAAGCGTCCGCCCAGGAAGTCCCGTTGTCTGCGCCGCTGGCAGCCTGATTGACGTACAAAACGCTTTGGGCACAAAGCAGAATCGGCAGCCAAAGCAGCACCGCCGTTGTGGAGAAGGTCAAAGATTTTTTCATGAATTGACTTTTAAGTGGTTCGGGTGATTTATTCGACACTTTTAAGTGGTTCCGGTTTCCGAGCGGCGGGGTTTTGAGACCCCGCATTTTCGTATCCAAAAATGCGGG